>NZ_JBHFKT010000003.1:0-244207 GCF_042879335.1 Photorhabdus sp. RM96S
AGTTTATTTTTTCCCCTGAAAAAGCAAGAAAAAGTCATACACAATAAGGTCATTTATTGGTGAGTGCAAAATTGATCTTATTTTTTGTATTGAGAGTTTTTAGAGGTTCCCTGTAATACCACCGCTCGGCCAACATTTAACAGCTATGCCACTCGAATCAACGGAAATACCGCCGGTAGGGTTAGTTTTCACTGATAATCCATGATTATTATCCAGTTCTAGCCCTGAATTTGGATTGTCCGTCTGATCCGGTGCTTTGCCTACTGCCCGGCGACCGATATCAGCAATATCAATCAGGTCTGAATAATCGGTTTGTAGGGGAATACTGCCTTCTTTAAAACGATTTTTTAGTTCATCTGCTGAAGGTCCTATTGATTTAGGATTGGTATTTTCTGTATTGGATTGCGAAGTAGACAGATTATGTTTTTTTTCCATTTTAATGACCTTGTATATAATATTGAATTATTCTGTTTTAAATATCCTGTCAATATTGCCGTATAATGAAATGGCAATCAGGGAGAATATTTTATTTAACTCTGAAATCGATATTATTCAACTAATCTATTTTTGCTATTATGTTTACTCAAATGTAGTATTAATTTAAATTTTTGGTACATATAGTAACTGATTATCTTCTATTACCTTTTCGTTCCATTCAGTTCCAGAGTCGCCAATAACCTCTTTGCGCTGCTGTTCGGTGGCAATGCGCATATTACCTGTACCCGTTGCCGTTGAAGGTAGACGTCCTAACGTTAAGGTTTCTAAAATATTATAGGCTTCATCACCCAAGGGAGCGCCATTGTTCTGCCAACGCGTATTTTTCATTGGAAAAATACCAACGATAGCGCCATGCATCTTCTGGTTTCGGGAAATCATATTGTTGGCCGGATATTTTTTTAAGTAATATTCGGCCTTGAATACTATCGAACTTCACTACCTGTGCTTTAAGTTCATAACCGGCGGGAGAATCACTGTTAGCTAATATTGTTGTCGGCGGCCTATCGGGGGTAATGACATATTTCAGGGTGATTTCATCATGTTCTTCGATCATAGCAGGGAAGGGACTTTGGGTGCTGGAGGTGATCCAGCGTTCATCTTCTGTTCCCGTTTGATATGTCTCACTGGCATAAACCAGTTGATAATCCATATCTTCCATCCATACCGGGCTATTACACCAGCGTAAATTACCTTGTTCAAACGTGGTTTTCACACGGTCTAAATTACGCTCTAGATCAGTGCTATTACGGGTGTCAAGCGAGAAGGCGTCTCCTGTAATATCGGTGATCATTTGGCCCCGTAATGTGAATTTTCTGTCGCCCTCAATAATAATTAGATTAATCACTTGACCATGCAATAATTGGCCTGCCGTTCCTTTCTGGGTAATGACTAATTGATGATTTTTAGCATTGGTTTCACTGTTTATTGCCAGATTATCGGGCTTTTGCTCACTATCGAATTTTTTGTCAGGTTTTACCGGTAATAGCTGACGATGTTCAATCAGATAGAAAGGCAAATTAGCCAAGTTGGGGTTGTCTTTAAAACACTCTCCACCTAAGCCAATACGGGCGGCAATTCGTTTTTGCAGCGCTGACACTTTATCAATACGAATATTATTACGCTGGTAGGTCAATTCAGGTTGTTGAGCCAAATAACCGCGCTGAGTAGAGAGAAAATCCAATGAATCCAGAGTGAGTGGTCTGGCCGCGCGATGGGTACCAAAATATTCCAATAAGTCATTCAGGATTGATAATTCTTTTGCATAATTTTGTGGATGGATACCGTTACCATTATTAATAATAATTTGGGAGTCATCATTTAGTTGTTTGATTATATCAGGCATGATTTCCTGATGGACTTTCTGACCGACAGTATTGGCTTTAAAAGGCCATTGTATACCGTATATTGCATTTCCCCGTTGTTTAAAGGCTAGTAATTTCGGTAAAAGGTCGAGTTCGGCGCAGCCGTTAGCCAGCATCTGTTCAAACGGCAACATAAATTGGTGCAAGTGTACTTGCTGTTGAGTCTCGGCGTAGGTCTGTAATCCATAGCAGGCGGGTAATTTATTGCTGACTGGATAGTAATCCAAAACTTTACGATGTTTGCCCCAGTTTAATAATTCGGCTTGTGTCTCAATCAATGGCTCAGCAATAATTTTGCTCGCTATATCTTGTTTAGAAACAGCGACTTTTACTCCACCTTTGGCGGTAATAATGAGTGGGCTTGCTGGTGAGGAAATTAAGCTTAAGGGATCGTTACCCCATAGCCTGGGATAATATCCTTGAGTGATTGTCCAGGACCAATTATCGTCCACCAGCGGAGAAATGTTTTCATCGTGTTGGCCTAATGCTAATCGGGTAATACTTTGTATCCCCGGGATAGCCAATAAACGATTAGCCAAATGGCTGAGCTTTAATTCTGTCGGCTTGGTGTAATCTTTGGCTGCGGGTAATTCAGGTATCCAGCCGTGATGTAAATAAGGTCCCGCGAATATTTCTTCATTGCTGTAGCCTGATTCTTTCATGGCTTGAGTGGTATAACGTAATGGTGTTGCCAGTACCGTCTGTGCGGTTGTCATATAGACTTTGGCGAAGATGTCATCAATATCTCTCACATCATCATCCAGCTCAATATTAAGCTGCAATAAGAAATCCGTGGGTTGTAGCCAGATAATTTTACTGACGGATTCCCCCAGATTACGGTTGTTTTTTAAGAAAGCCGTCAGACTTTGCTGCACTAATGTCTTATTGATCTCAGTTTCCCGACTAGGAAGTAGATAAAGCCAGTAATTGCCTCTCAGCGTTAATTGTTGGCTATCTGGCGTTTTAATAAAACTATATTCACGTTTCTGTTTGTTATACCAGTATTCATAGCGTTCGCTTTCAGGCTCACGAACTAGCTGTACATCGTTAAAGAAAAAATAATCTGCATTGTTGTCGTTATTGTTATCGCTACTGTGCAAATCCAGTAAGGCGCGGCGATAATCTTCTGCCCACGGCATATATTTTCGGCTGAGTTCCTGCTGTAACTGATGACGGCCATAGTCAGGATTAACCCCTGTGACAAACACCAGTTGATAGCTGATCAGCACGTCAACATAGGTGGGGTTGTCGATTTTGAGGGTGGTCCAGGGACTGCTGAGTTGACTTATCCAGTGGACCATTTCTGCCAGTCGGGCCGGGTTCAGGATCGGGCGCAGTGCATCATCGTTGTCTTTGTAACGACTGTCAGGGATCACAATCAGTTGTTGCGTTTCCGGGGCCGGGATTTTGGTTAATTCATTGGCGGAAGGGTATTTGACATCAAATATACTCGTAAAATTCTCTTTCAGTAGCGTGACAATGTTATTCCAACTTAAAGCACGGTTACGATGGGACAACCGAGGTGGAATTCGTGTGAGAAACGCGGGTTCTGTTTCTTTCGGACGCCCATTCCAGGAAGCCCAAGGTTGCGTCACACGGCTAATGGCGGCGGATGTGCTGACTGTCTGCTTGATACTGTCGGCAACCAAGCCATTGATAAAGTGATCATTTTCAATGCCTGCCGGGTTGATTAATGTGGCGGTGGTGGCGTTGTACAGTATGCCTTGCATTCTTGGGTAATCTTGAGGGGCGGTCTGCTGAGTTATCTCTGTTTTCAGCCAGTATCGTCCTGCCGGCATCAAGGCTGCTTGATTTGATGCATCCTGTGGCAATAATGTACTCCATATCCCCCGGTCAAACAGATTATGAGTTTGATCATGAACCAGTTGATTTAATGGTTGCCAGATGTTTTGTTGATTCAGATAAGACCAAGATAGCGTCAGTTCTTGAGTACCGACCAATTGCCAGTATAGGGATAAGGTTTGTCCCGGTAACACGTTGGTGAAGCCCAAATAGAGTGTGTCATTGGCGAATGAAGGGAGTTCTGCGTTTGGGTTTCCCCAACCAAAAGGCGTCAGGGGATAAACGGTGTATTGCTCAGTTTTTACTTTAGCGCTGAATATGATTTGCAACGCACTGATTTGTGGGGTGTAGGGTAAATTTTTACCGGTCGGATCTTTCCAGTATTGGGTGTGCATAAAATCTTGTTCAGTCAATTCTATGCGCACTGACGCAGGCCAGTCATTGGGGGATGGGCTATCAGTAACGGAATAGTCCATTGCCGGTAAGGTAAAACTCAGGCTTTGCCTTTGAGGTGCATCGGTTCCGCCAAATAATGATGGGGTGCCAGTGAGCTTCTTTCTTTCCTGAGACGTGACTAAATAGCCTTGGACTTTAAACGCGCTATTATCAGGTTCAGGGGTGTACCCTTTATACCACGCTTTAAAATTCATTGTGGGTAAACCAACCCATTGTGGCGTCAGGGTAAGCGTCGCGTTTTCAGAACCGTACCATTCAGGGGCGATCAGATTAAAGCCGGAACCCAACGAGGGAAATTGTCCGAAGGGGAAACTGGTTTTATCTGTTTGTTCAGTTCCGCCATCGGAAGCATAGCGCACACTGCGGTTACCGTTAATCTTGATTTCAACGCCGGTAATTTTGGGCAGTGTGGGTTGCTGAGTTGTGCCTAATTTTAATACCGGCACGTCGAATGTCATACCATCAAGGTTATCTGGCGGGCTGATAGGATCAGCCGTGGATGATAATCCCAGTTCAATATTCTTTTTGTCGATAAGTTTTACCGACAACGATAACCAGTGATCTTCTGCACTGATTTTAGCGGTGAGATGTTCAGCTTGACCTGCCCAATCGTTTTCCAGCGTCAATGTGATGTGACGTTCTCCAGCGGACATAGCAAATAAAGATGAAGTAATCAGATAACCGGATAGCACCGCCACATCATTGGCTGTTGGGCTAAAAAGTTGAATGCCGTTTTCGGGTAATGCCATGTTATCCGAAAGGCTAAAGGGGATTGCCGATTGCCAGCCATCCTTATCTTTTCGGTACCAACGCAGGTCGGTCAGTGCTCCTTGATTCGCCAATAAATCCGCGTCTGACGCATACTGTAACGAATTACCGGCGCTATCTTGCCCGGCATCAAACAGCGTGCCTTGTGCTACCAGAAATTCTGCGTTATCCGTATTCAGGCTAACGCTGATGGCAACGCTATCCGCTTGGGCGTTTTTGGGGTTTAGTCCCAGTAATTCTCGATAATAAAGATCACGGTGTCGCGCTGGGAAAGTGTTTAATAAGCGTTTGGTTGTTTCTAATAGTTTTAAAAAAGCCAATATAAACGCCTGATGTGGCGGTAAAAGGCCATTGGCTTGATTAACTTGTTGGTAAATACAAGCTAATTGCTGAGGATTATTTGCCTGAATAAAGTAAAAACTGTCCCAGAACTGTTTTTTATCTTGATCGAAAGGAATGATGGCGGCGTATTTTTTAAGCCAGTTTAAAATATCCAGCGTACTTCTTTCATCAAGTTTAAAAGCAGTATTTGGCACGATAGCGGAGAGTTTATTATCTAACTCGGCTTGTCCCATATTTATACCACCTGTTATTTAAAAATAAGGTTGAAAAGGTTATTTATCCGACACTGACGATATATTGGCTGGCATCCAATTGAGCAATGGTGACCATTCCCATACCGGGTATTGGGTGGCTCGGAGTAATATATTGCGCTTGAAATTGGACCTTTTTTTCGTCACCCACAATGGCGATCTTTTTGCCTTGGATCTGGGCGTGCCCACTGCCTCTAATGGTTGCCGGTCCCAGAAGGGTGACTTGCCGGTTGCCGAATAACGGTTCAAATAGCAGATTGTCGCCATCCACCACACATTGTTTACTCATAGGTTCACCCACACCTGGCCTTCGCTAACCTCAAGGATGCCATCAATTTGTTGGTTGATTTCGCTGCCTCTCAGGGCGTAAGTCACCTGAACATGCAGGGTATTGGGTAAGTCTGTTCTTTGATTTACCTGAATCATCGTGATTTGCGCGCGCGGTTCATAGCGCAGTACCCGTTCTTCAATTCGAGTTTGGATTTCTGCTATCAGTGCATCATTAATATTGGCAAACAGATAATCATTCAGGCCACAACCGTAATCTTCACGCATAATGCGTTCACCGGGTTCAGTGAGAAAAAGAATTTTCATGCTTTGGCGAACATTCTCTGCACCTGATGCCATTTGGACTCCGGTAGGTATTTCTGGATGCGTATTATCTTTAATAAAAAACTGTGGCGGAAAAGCCCAACCCCGGCCATAAATATCGGCTAATATGTTGTTTGTCATTTCGCTGTCCTATTATTGTGTTAAGTTAATTTTCGCACCTTTAATATCGACGCCGGACTTTCCAGTGGCTGACAGGGATTTTTCAGCCTGTAGGTTAATTTCCTGAGCTTTGGTGATAATATTCTTCGCTGAATTTATCGTAATATCTTTATCCTGTTGCAGTGATAACGCATGTTTTCCGCTATTAAGGGCGGCGATTTTATCTTGATGATTGAACACTAATGCTTGTTGATTATCCCCTTGTTTAATGATCAGGGTTTTTATTGGATTTTTTTCACTGGGTTCTATTGGTGTTTTATTTTTCGGGTTGTGCATAGCGCCTAATATCACCGGGAAGCGGGGATCGCATTCAAAGAAACCGATAATCACCTCATCCCCCGGTTCCGGGTAGAAACAGAACCCGCTTTCATGACTGGCATAAGGTTTACCCAGTCGGGCAAAAAGTACGCTGTTGGTTAAGTTTAACGCCGGTATCCTGACCGGAATTCTGTCCAGTGACTGCTTGTCTTGTTGGTATTTTTCCACAATCCCCACATGTAGTTCTTTAACCTGCGGAACAGGCGGTTCTGTTTCCGGCAACAGGCCCAGAGTTAACCGGGTGCGCCAGCCTTGCCGCTGATTGATGGTCTGACTGACGCCGGTGATAACGCTTTTACCATCCATTGCCTGACCAAAGCCGCTTAACGTCAGAACATCCCCCGGTTGATAGCGGCTATTCCCTGCAACTTCAACATTGCCGGAGACGTTATGACTGCGTAGGTTATTCATCATGCCTTGAGCAAGGTATTTGGCTTGTTCATTATCTTGCGGATAGCTAAAAACCCATTGCCATGTCTGATCAGTTAAGGTTGCCAGACTGTCTGGCGCGAGTTGACCACTGCCAAGCCGACTGTTTTTTGCCTGAGTGGCTTGAGACAGTTTTTGTTGTGCGATATCCCAGGATTGTACGCTCACCGTTTTGGGGCTGTGCCGGTTATCCCATTGCAGATCTGCCTCAAACAGCACAGTGTCTTGATCGCTGGCACGTTGTTTAATGGTGTGCATGGTTGATTGATTAAGTGATTCTGGCGTCGTCAGCGTGACCGTCTCGTTACCGGGTAATAACCAGATATTGGTAGCGGCCAGCCGGTTTTTTAAGAATTTCCAGTCATGGCAGCGAAACTGGACCATCTGCTCATGTTCAGTTTTAAGCTGAGGTGCCTGTTTTATCGTGACCGGTATACCCGCCTGACTGAATAGTTTTCTGATAATGGCTTCGTCACTTTGTTGGCTGAATAGCTGTGAATGGAAATTGTCAGTGAGTTTTTGCAGTGGATGTTTCGCTATTAGGGTAACCAGACTGTCCTGACCTTTGAACTTAAGCGCTTGCCGAACAATGATCCCCTTAAACAACACGGTTTTTTGCAGTTGCACGATCAGTTCTTGATTGGGCCGACAGCTTGTGAGTTCAGCTTGCGCTTTGGTGGCAAAAATCGCGTTGGCGTCACCGGCTACGCTAAGCGTGATATTGGCTGTGGGGATACCGTTGATTTGGTGGTTTACGGTCAGACTAATGACAGAAAATTGGCTGAGTGTTTTTCCCGCTATTTTAACCTCTATCACCGGTATCTTCATGCGTCCCCCTGTGCCTGTAGCGTTTGCCCGGGGGTGAAATCATCAAGATTATCCAGATTGTTTTGCCAGGCGAGGGTGAGGTAATCAATGCCGCCTGCCAGAGAAGCCCCGGCGCCTAAGGCGATTAACGGCAGAGAGAGCATATCGGTCACGCTGACTGCGGTGATCGGCGGTGATTTTAACTGCTGTTCAGTGGCTTGAATAACAAAGCTTTCATCCGCGATCAGCGATAAAGTCGCGCTGGCTCGCAGCGGAGTGGCGTCCCGATCAAACAGGGTGTAATTGATGGTGAGATCACTGGCCCGGCAAGCGAAATAACCTTTGTTTTCCCAACGCATTTTGCCCCATTTGATTTTGAGGAAGTGGGGCACGTTGGTGCTGGCATCCACCGTACACAGGGCTTTCAGGGTTGCGAGTTGGGTTTCTACCGGGATAGTGTTGCCCGGCATAGTGGCGTCAAATAGCAGGACTAACGTCAAACCGGCGGGTTGTGATAGTACATAGCGGCTGCTTTGGCTGGTATTGTTAACGCTTGCATCCTGTTGGTAGCGGGTTTGATAATCGAGCTGAATCCCATCAGGGTTATACATCGCCTGTAAGCTGCCTACGGAGATTTTCCCCTCCCGGTCTTTAAAGGCGGTCAGGGTGAGTTTGGACAGGCTGCGTTCAATTAAGCTCATGATAGCCTCCTGTTTCACGCAACGCCTCTAACACTTCCCGTTTGACTATCTCGATCAGGCGGGCGTTATCCAGCGTCTCTTGGGCTAATGACGGCGGCGTGATGGGATTACGCTCGGGATCAGTGACTTTGGCCTGAATAATCAGCTGCTTAATTTCGACGGTCATATTTTCACTCCTAACCAGCGCATATCTTGATAACGCAACTCAAGTGAATTCACCAAAACGGCGTTGCTATTGGCGTCAAAGTCGCCGGTGGACCAGCGCACCGGTAGCGCGTTGCTTAATGTCCAACTTGCCACGGGTAATGAATTTTCATTCAGTAACATAATCACGACATCGGCATAGACCGCTTTTTCGCCACGCAGGACACGATCAAACACCAATGTGAGGGGGGTCACTGTCATCACGCCACGCTCTAACATCAGACTGCCATGTTGGATTTTTTCGGCCAGCCAGGTATTTCTGGCGTTTTCCCCGCCCTGGCTGTGTTGGCTAGTTTGCAACTCACGGCTCAGGCCCGATATCCGTTGAAAGGCGATATCCAGCGGGCTGGGAATGTTGTTAAAAAGAAAACTGGCGATAAAACGGTGCGACACTGCCGGGGTGTAGAGGTTGTTCATATTTTGCCTCTGTTTAACTTTTGCCTCTGTTTAACTTAGCGGGTGATACCGATATAGGTATCGAATGTCAGGTTTAGCTCAATAAATTCTGCTGGAATTAAGACCGCAAGGCTGATTTTGATGATCATTTTTCCGGCCTGTATATCGGCTTCACTCATTGATTCACCCACACCCAATAACACCTTGAACGCTTGATCTTCTTGGGTTCCTCGTAGCCCGCCGTTTAACCATAACTGGCGCAGCCAGTTATAGGCTTGCCCTTTAAACTTCATCCAGGTGATGGCGTTATTGGGTTCAAAAACGAAAGCCCGGCCGAGTTGAGTCATATGGGTTTCGATATAAGAAACCAGACGACGGATCTGGATATAACGCCAGAGGGAACCGGGGGTGTTGTCCAAAGTTCGGCATCCCCAGATCCTGATGCCTTTGCCGGGAAAACTGCGGACCAGATTCAACGAGGCGCCATCCGGGTTAAAGAATGCATTCGCTTCAATATAAGCGCGTACCGGGCTAATCACTTTGGCTAACGCGATGTTGGCCGGAGCGGTCCATACGCCTTGTTGATTATCGTTGCGCTGGATGACGGCAGCCACTGCGGCGGTCGGTGAAAGTACGATAGGATTTTGCGCATTATCCTGATAGGCGCTTTTTAGTCGCGGCCAGTATACGGCACCCCATTGTTGATCTGCGGAAGAAAACTGTTTTAAACATTCAGCGGCTAATGTGGGGTTGTCCGGGGCATCCAATAACCCGATGATACCGCGTCGGCTCTTGCAAAGATTGAGTACCGATTGCCAAAATTGTAACCAGAGATCTCTTTGAGTATAGGAAATATCTGTCTGATTAAAGCGGATAACATCCGGGGTGATAATCAGGGTAATGTCGTTTTCTGCGGAAATCGTTTGTGTCAGCCACGCTTGTTGCAGAGCGGTGATCAATGACGGAAAATCGCTCAATTGTTTTTCGGTACCCAGTGACAGCACATAAGCTTGTTGACCGCCGTTTTCAAAGAAATGGCGCACGGAATAGTACATTAATCCTGACTCAGGAAATGACCGGGCAAAATCGGCCAGACTGTTAAGTTTGATAGCCGTTTTATTGACCATCGATAAGGTATAACCAATAAAAACCGGTATACCGATAAACGTGTCATCTTGCTTTGGGGATATCAGGTTTTCTGTGACGGTGACGCTCGGCTGTGTTATCTCCATTTATCGTCTCCTTAACGACTGAATAGACGCGGTGTTTAACCGCGTCTCAGTACGATTACTGGAAGTGGCAGTATCTTGGGGATTCGCAACCGGCAGGATATAACAAGGTCCACCGCCATTTTGAAAATAAAGTTTTACCGCATCACTACTTGTTGTGTAGGTACCGACAGCTACAGCGTAATTGTAACCGGAGCTTGTATCACCCGCGTTAAGAGCGATATTGGTTGTAGCAACAACTGTTGTATCGCCCACAACTTTCCCGGAAGGCGGAGTGGGAGGCGGTGGCGTTGGTTTGGTCGATGTGATGGCGATTGACGTAATACAACCGACATTAAACAGATTGGTAAAATCCAGCCAGCTACTAACACGTATCGCTTTTGGTGTTGCGCTGGTTTTTTTAGGCTGGAAGCGGCCAATAAAAACAGGTATTGCGGTGTTCCCGTGGCTGATAGAGAGCGATAGTGACGCATCTTCTTCAATATAAACGCCGGGATAGGTCGTTATTGTCGATCTATTAAGGTGCTTGAATGGTGACTCGATCCGCGACCAGCGCGATTTCTTGAATGGCAATATCATTGCTGGTGGCGTCAAAAGAAGGGGAGGTGAATGACGTTGGGAAGGCATTTGTCACATTCCAGGTCATTAGAATTTCGGTGCCGGCTTCGTTGGTCAGGCTAATGGCGATATCTTTTTTCTCAACTTGATTAAGTTGAATAGAATTAATCCAGTCAAAAAGCTTAGTGTCGCCGGAGAAGACTCCTTTACGCAGGGTAATATTGATCGATTGACGTTGGCCCGGCATTTTATAGTAATTACCGGTACCATCTTTATATTCGATGACGTCATGAGAAATATCGAGCCCGGAAACGTTGTTAAAAGGGATCTTCTCATCACCAATAGAGACAACAAACCGATAAGCAGGAATGGGATAGTCAACAGTAATTTGTTCTGGAGTTATAGCCATGATTTTTTCCTTGATTGTTTACATTTGAAATATAAGGAAAACGTCTATTATTTTGTTTTCCTTAGTACCTAACGATTGGGTATAGCTACCGCAACAACCTGATTTAGAGAGGTTATTTTTTATATAAAATAATTTAAAGCCTATTTCTCTTCATTACAAAAAGGCCAAGTAAAATAGCCTCAATGTGCTAGGTAGTTATTTGACGATTATTTAAATCACCTCTCGTGAAACGAAATAATTATAGATACGGAATTTCCAAGTGCGATTATCAATTAATAATAATAAAGATTGTTAATTGATATAGCAGGTTTTGATAATTTTATGCATCAGCATATCTTGATTGATTTCTATAAACAGGGAAATAAAAACGCCCGTAACTTTAATCTGGATTAATACTTCAAATCCATAGGGTATATCACTATTTCATTTTGGTACAATTGACGCTATGTAACGTCATGGCAGTTCCGGCAAAGCAAAGGCAACAGCCATGAGCTTATTGTTGGGAGCCGGTGGATTATCCAAAAGGTCCAGTACATATAAACTGTCTTTCTCTGTCAGTTCAAGCTGTTCGTTCTCATCGATAATCTTCCGCGCTGCCGAGACGACGTTGCGGATCACAAATTCGGTCAGATTGGTGTGTTGTATGGCTGCTGCACGCATCAACAGTGATTTTTCTTCAGAGGCAATACGCAACGATATACGGTCATTGGTTTCTACTGGGATTTGAGGCATGATTGAAGTTCTCCATTTTGTACGCATTAAAATAGTACATTAGATGTGGGTATATATCCTATGGATTTCAAGATGCATCGCGGCGGCAAGGGAGTGAATCCCCGGGAGCATAGATAACTATGTGACCGGGGTGAGCGAGTGCAGCCAACAAAGAGGCAACTTGAAAGATGACGGGTATATAACATCAGTACACTTTCAAAGTGTACATGATGAGTGTCAAATACAAATGTTTTTAGCACAACTGCGACGGCTATTGATCAGACTCCGCATATTCCAGGTGAATGTCACGTCTGGCAGACTATAACAACCGTTTTTTGAGTGAATTGATAACCTCAATACTATTACCGTCTTTACCAGGTGAAACGATAGCATCCTCCGATAATACTTTGACGTTCACCTTGCCGTTATCATTAGCCAGTAGTGCATAGCTATAGCCGACTCGAATAACCGGTCTTCCCGGCTTGATTTCATCGTAGTTAAAAACACTGACATTTTCTGCGGTATTATCAATCACAACCGCCTGTTTTCCCATATAGGTAATAACGCTCTGATCATACTCTGCAAAAATATTCACTAAATCGTTATTTTGTTGGTTAACCGCAATCGGTTTGCCATCCGATAAAAGGGCTTTGTGACTCTGACCGGTAGTAACAACGCCATCTTGGCCGGTTTTCCATTCATCATCACCCGGTTTTTGGCCCGTATGATAGGCAAAGAAATAATTATCCTTCACGGCATACACCATAGTACAACCGCTTAATGCCCCGGACGTGACAATGACCGGATACCCAGGCCGAATATCTCGCAAGGCAATTTTTATTCCCACAGTTCCCGATGCGCCATTGACCACATTAATGCCGGTAATATTGCGGCCTAATCTATTTTTTCCCCAATGCTTTCCTATTGTTCCTGACCCCGATTCTGAAGAGGTTACTTGGTCACCACGAAATCCCATAATAACATCATGAAAAGGATTCTCCTGACCAGAGTCACTATTTTCCCAAGGTCTCGCCTGAGTAAACTGCTGATGGCTGTCATAACGATGCGCTATCACCGGTATGTCGATTGGGACATTATCGCTACCCACTAATAATCCCTTGTTCTTTAGCGGGGAAATATGCCCTTTATTAAGTTTGCTGTCTTCGGTAGAGTGTTTGAACATTGATAAGTCCTCTATACCCGTCATCTTTCAAGTTGCCTCTTTGTTGGCTGCACTCGCTCACTCCGGTCACATAGTTACCTATGCTCCCGGGGATTCACTCCCTTGCCGTCGCGATGCATCTTGAAATCCATAGGGTATAATTAATTAAATTTGCTACGTTTAAGATTTATCTGAAAATAATTATTCAGATGATCTGATGCTATGAGTTTGAAATCCATAGGGTATATGTATTTAATCATAAATTTGAAGAGTAGGTATTTAATTGAGATCTATTTTCAGATTTGTCTTATTTTTACCACCAATAATACCCAGAGACTTTCATATCTTTGGAGGTAAAGGTGTTTGCTTCAATTGAGGGCTTATTGAATGGCAACCAACTAGATTTAGTTTTTATATTTATGATATTAGGGGCTGCGGTTATTTTCTGATAGTGAAGTTGCCATTGTTTTTCCTCTGGATTAAATTTTAAGAATGCAAAACCATAGGTATTTTCCATAACTTTGCCATCAGCTTCGTGATATCCATAATCGCGGAATTCCATTGCCGTAATCATACCCATCCCGTGATCAATATTTTGATTATTATATTCAACGTCTTCTTGACCACCTTGTACGTGCCGAACCCGGAGAGTATCTTTATTCATTTTATCGACCACAAATGAACATCCACTGAAATTTGGGGTAAATACATATTGTGGATGGCGACTGAGATTGGGTTGTACCGGGATATCAACATATCCTCCTTGTGGTGCCCAATAAGCTGAAATAGACATCTCTTTATCCGGCATTTCTTCTTGATAGGTATCGACAATTTTTAATGCGTTGAATGGCAGAGTTTCATCCGATGGTTTAATTTGTAGTGCCTTGAACACCAGATCTCCGCCTCCTTCTTTGTTATTTAAAATATCTTTTACTCCTTCTGACATTTTTATTTTTTGCGGATTAATTAAATCGGTAATAATCGGTTGTGAAGTCAGTGCGCTTTCACTTAATATATCAGACATTGCTATGGAATTGGCGCTATATTGTTTTTGTTTCGCGGGGGATGGAATAAAAGGTTGTGCGCCTTTTATATTTCGTTCATTCCCTGTTCTTAATTTTTTCTTTAACGGTAAATCTAATCCTAATCCCAATGTGCAACTATTCATATTATATTGGTTAGAATGTGTCGAATATTTTTTCGATCTGTTTCCTGAATGGTTAACTTTTTCACTATATTTGCTGTTTGGCATATTATTACCTGTTAGTTTTTGGTGAGGGATTTATTTTATTATCATATGATTGAATGGAAATAAAATTAAATACCAATTAATTTTTCAGAATTTTCTTTGGAGATAATAATACCGACGCCATTTATTTCAATAACAGTACTCTGGCTATTTTGCCATTTTGAAAGAATATCTTTTATTTGTGGTAAATAATTTGAATAGGTAATGCCTGAAACAGCAAGTGTTATATTTTTGTTTTCCTGACTTTCATTATTGACTGTAGCGAATTCAGTAATCAGATTAACTTTAGCCAAAGCAAGACGAGCATCTTCTGTACCACCTAAATCGGCACATAATTTATCTACCAGAGCTTGGTTGATTTGTGAATTATTTAGGTTGGGTTTTTGATCTACAGAAGCGGAAATGTGGTTAATTGGTGTAATATTGTCTTTAATATTTTGCAGTTTCATCGGTACGGTAATGGAATACATTAGAGATAGGCGAGGGCGATTACCGAGAGCTTGCCAGAAATTACCCAAGCTATTTAAATTCTCCTGTTGGGGAATAATTCGAGTATAGGCACCGGGAATGCCGGTTAATTGACGGTTGTTAATTAATGCATTTAGAACACGAGTCATCACTTGCGCCGCTTGATTATTGGGTTGGCTATCCGGGTTTGAACTGTCGCTTGATGGTTTACTGGCATCCCAGTAAGTAATTAAATAGTTACAATTGATATTGACCCAACCCGGTAATAATGTGCTGGTCATTGGGTTATAACGTCTTGGTTCGGCAGAACGTAATTGTAAATCTTCATTGATGTCATAAAGAAATACACTGACCGTCGGTTCCGATTGAATAGAATTAATTTCGGGTAGATCAAAGCGGATATCAATTTTATTGCCATTGATATTTAGATACTGGGATAAAACAGTATTTAATACATTATTTACTTCAATAATCGCATTGTCAGAAGCAATTAGGGTTGTCATGTTTATTCCAATTTTGTTAAATGTTTAAAAAACCAATCGGCCAGTTTTATTGAGTTCGAGTGTAACGGCTCGATTTATATGTTTATTTTCGATCTGTTCACAGTGGTCATTTTTCGCTAACATTGATGCTAATAGCGCAATATTTCTGATATTAGCCCCGGTTAAATCAGCTCGTTTAGCCAAATGGGTAAAATCAATGGTATCGGATAATTTAATTTTTTCCGGCCAAATGACTTGCCACATTTTTTTACGTAATGTTTCATCAGGATAAGCAAAACGGGTAATAAAGGTAAAACGGCGATTAAAGGCGCTGTCTAAATGGCTACGATTATTGGTGGCTAAAATCACTAATCCCGGATAATTTTCCAATCGCTGTAATAAGTAAGAAACTTCAATATTAGCATGTCGGTCTTGAGCATCTTTGGTTTCACTGCGTTTGCCAAATAGCGCATCCGCTTCATCGAAAAATAGCACGCCGGAATCTGCTTCGGCCAGATCGAAAATACGGGAGATATTTTTTTCCGTTTCACCGATATATTTATTCACCACGGTAGAGAGATCCACTTTAATCAAATCAACGCCAAGATGCCCGGCAATCACTTCGGCGGCCATGGTTTTGCCGGTACCTGATTCTCCATAAAATAGTGTGCTAATACCGGTGCCATAACCGATTTTTTCCTGAAATCCGGTAGCCAGAATTTGGTCGCGGTAATGAATGGCGGCAATAATCTCTTTTAATTGTTGCGCTAATGTGTCTGAAATGACTAAATCATTAAAGCTGCGTTTGGGGGTTATTCGTTGCGCTAATTTACCGAAA
Organism: Photorhabdus sp. RM96S; assembly: GCF_042879335.1. Taxonomy (NCBI): domain Bacteria; kingdom Pseudomonadati; phylum Pseudomonadota; class Gammaproteobacteria; order Enterobacterales; family Morganellaceae; genus Photorhabdus; species Photorhabdus sp. RM96S. The sequence continues at coordinate 16,212 of NZ_JBHFKT010000003.1, forward strand.
TTCTGTTGAGCACGGAAACTTAATGCTTTACGCAGATCGATTTCTTCCAATTGGCCTTCCGGTTGTCGGAGTATTTGGTATTGATTCGCTTCTTTAAGGATTTGCGGTAATGTTTCTGCGGTAAATGAAAAACGTTGGCATAATTGAGTAATATTTATTTTCTGGGCGATATTATCCGATAAATTGGCTTCCAGCATGGTTTTTTTATCTGCCAGAGTCAGGGCTGGCATATTAATTTGCACTATTGGTAAGTGTTTAATCCACACTAATGAATCTTGTGGTTCTGCCAGACAAACCACGCGTAATTTGGGCTGATTCAATAAAGTGGAGAATTCGCTATGCAATATTTTCTTTTCATCTTTTAGCAAAGAAAAGTTGCGAATTAATAAACAGCCATTATGTAATCGTGCTTCCCGTACAGCATCTATCAGCAAGTTAGGGTTATTTTCTTCCGGCAGTTGAGCTAAGTCTAGAGTTAATGTACTGATATCATGAAATGCCATGATATTGCTTACCGCCAATTCTCTGGCGCTATCTTGTTTTCCTCTGAGTATGACTAGCGGGCGTAGTTCATCGGTTTTATTTAATAATATCTTTTCAAGTGAAGAGTAAAGGGATTGTGGATACCAACAGTGTGAGGCAGGAGAATGCCAATAAGCACAAGTTGTCAGGGGGGGTAAAATAACCCGTTGGCCTGATAAGAAATGCCAGACAGCACTGTGAGTTAGAAATTGAGTTTGTAACCAAATAGATTCTTCGTGGTTATTAAGCCGTAATAGTTGATGACTGATTAATGGTGTTTGCGGTAGAAAGCTATTTTGTCGTAATGGCCGATCACTTTGGCGTTGGTTAAATAATTCAATGGCTAAGTCAAAGCTAGGCCACTGTTTTCTACTGTTACCGTGCAGAGCCGCAAATAACGCATGATAACGGCTATCGAAATGGGGTAATAAACCTAATAATAAAACATCTCGTTCAAATTCAGTGAGTTCAAAACGTTCAACTAATTGTGATAATGCATTGGGGTTTTCGTCGATTTCAGGGAAATTAATAATATCATCCTGTTTGGTGACCCAATGAGGAATGCTTTGTGGTTTTGCCAGCCGCTGGTTTAATTCATCTTCGGTAAGGAGAAAATTCTCCGGTAAATAATCGTATTTTTCTCCATGTTGGTAATAGTAATATTGTAATCGTAGATCAATACGTTCCAGATGGGGATAAATCCAGCGTAATTCTGTTGCCATGTAATGGTTGTTTTTAAGTAGAGAATTCATATAAACCTGTTAAATATTTTGCCAGTCGATTAATAAAGAGTGATCCAGCCAGGGAAGTTTGGCGATATTTAATGGCCACGGCCATTCAGTCAGCAATGCATCAAATGGCTGTTGCTGGATGGTGATTTTAATTTCTTGCTCATTTGCTAATAATTCACCCGGTCGTTGTAAGAATAATTGGCGGACATCATTGCCGCTTAATTTTTTCCAGCCGGGAAGTTGAGCAATAATGGTATCCAGCCATTGCGAGGTGATTAATTGTTTTTCTGGTTCAAGCAAGATTGATTCACTGTTTTCATCAGCCGTTAATCCACATAGAACGTTATTGAGTCTATTACGTTCTATCGATGTTTCTTCGGTTTCCCAAATCAGATAATCAAGGAAATTAGCAGCATGGTATTGGGCTTGTCGATGGATAAATTTTTCCCCCTCAAGTAGACCAAGTTGATTAAACAACGCGGGTAGCATCGGCCAGAGAATTAATATTCCGGCATTACTGATTTGATATGGAACGGTTTTTTCTGGTAATAAAACCGATTCAGATTGTGGCTTGTTGATAGTTTGAAGTTGATTGCGGCTATTGCTTGTAATATGTGTATTATCTGATGTTGATAGTATTTTCTGATCTTCGGTCATGACCTTCTGATTTACCAGAGATTGATGTTGCTGAACGTCTGAAAAATTAACATTATTCGTGGCTGATTTTTTACCGGGTGTATTTTTATCTATGCGGCTTGGCATAAAGCACTCCAATAGATATTGGTATTCTTCAACCGACAGATGTTTTTGGCAAAGCCGTGAAACAGAAATGGTTTGCCAGAGTTGTTTTAGCCAACTATTTAATGGACTATTGTCGGTCATAGTCTGGCGAAATAATTTAATAATAGGAGCGGTATTAAGTGCGCCGTTATTAAGTTCAGTGGTAATACGTGAAATGATTTTCGCATTGGGTTTAGGTATTTCCTGAATATTATGCCGCTGTAGATATTCCAGTGCATTGAGTATTAGTTGTGCGGAGGAGGCAAGCTCCTCCTGATGTTGTGGTTTGTTTACTTTTTCGGATAATCTACGGTTAATGGCAATGAATAAAGCGGGTTGTTTGATAGCTAAAAGCCGTTGTATACCGTGTTCAGATAAGCAGCTTTTTGCCAATAGCAATATCCATTTGTTCTCTATCTGTGTTAATTGATGAATAAGTTTATTAATATTAATGTCTTTATTATGTGTTATTGCCCCCAGTGTATTTGGTTGGTAATCTTGTTGATATAAAAAATGAATGAAATTCTCCGCATCAATTAAATAATTATCGCAGAATGCGGAAGAATTATCGGTAAATTTATTAAATGTTGGTTTATTCAGTAGAGTTTCTTCCTGATGGTTGTTTATCTGATATTGGTTAAGTGCTTTATTCAGCTCAACCTTGAGGCGAGCAGGGAATAATGAATTAAAGTCATGGAAACTTATTTCACCAAGGTCCAGAGTTAATTTCTCTAAAGAGATATCCTGATAAATGTTATATTCATCAAAGTATGAATTAAGTAATTGATTTATATTGGCCTGATTAAGCACGGAGCCATGCAATACTTTTTTAGCTAGCTGTTGATTATTAGCTGAAATAGTAATGGTAATCCGGTTTAACAGATTTGGCTCCGAAGTCATATTAATATATCCTTGGTAATGAGTAAATAATAGGTAATTTAAATCTGTGTTCGTGGAATGAAATTAAAGTTTCATAATAAAGGCTAATAGATAATAAGGCGGAACTACATCAACGCTATGATAATGTGAAGGGGATGATGCTGTTGCTTGGTGATTATGTCCTTGTCCTCCCCCTGTGTCTGATGTGTATGCGTAATAAGGATTACTATCTTCAGTCATTATTCCAGAATTAATGTGATTATTTATTTCTTTTGTTTGGCTCCACCATTGTGAATAATTATATCTTATTCCATCACCATACCGATAAGCCATACCTCCAATATGTTTATGACTAGGTATTTGTGACTCTGTTAATGTTGTATTTTGCACATTAACAGTGACAGAAACTTGAGTTGATTTTGTATTTTGGGGATATTCTTTTTTATCACCTCTACCTCCGGCACAATAATAGCTTTTTCCTTTATCAGAAAAATCATTTCCACACATGACAAAACGATTTCTTAAGTCTGGGGTTCCATTATTACCATTACAGAAAGCCCATCCAGTAGGAGCGCTATCACCAGAAAACATCACAATCATTCCTCTGGGAAGTACTTTAGTGGGATCAATACTGACACCATTGGAATCAACGGTAATACCATTACCTGCTTTGACAGCCACATAATCGTAACCTACATCAATGCCATTACCATGGCAAATTGATATTCCATTGTCTCTGTCAACCAAACCATCACCCATCTTTACAGATAAAACATCATTTTTAGGTTCTAATATTAATGGAGAATAGGCTACGTTGATAGGTTTTCCCATTTTCAAACTGACACCCTTATCGTCTACCTTAATTCCCTCACCAGCTTTAACTTTTACACCTTCATTAACTATTTCAATACCGTGATAATTACCGACTTCAAGTTTGTCGTTGTTAATTCTCAATCCTCTGCCAGCATTGACTGCTAATCCGCTATTATCAGCTAACAGGCTTTTATTCTTGATTTTTACACTTAATCCATTTTCATCTGCCTTTAAACCGCCGTTGTCGTTAAGTTTTACTGCTAGTGCATCGTTATTATCCAGTTTCAGGGCTGAATTTGGGTTATCCGTTTGACCCGGAGCTTTACCAACAGCCCGGCGACCCATATCAGCAATATTAATCAGATCGGCATAATCGGTTTGTAATGGAATACTGCCTTCTTTAAAGCGTCTTTTTAAATCATCTGCTGATGGGCCATTTGATTTGATATTTTCCATATTGGATTTTGCATTAGATAGATTAGATTTTTTTTCCATTTTTATCATCCTATGTGATGTTAAATTATTATGATTTAAATATCTTGTAGATGTTTCTGTATAATTAAGCATAAAAAAATATTTAATCTTAAAATAAGCCTTTTGTGGTGCTATATTAATTCGTTTTTATATTGGATAAATTAGTTTCTATTTTTGCTACTGTCTTTATTAATAATTGCATTGAGTTTAGTTATGCCTACGGCTTAGGCACATATAATAATTGATTACTTTTTATGACTGCTGCATTCCATTGATCGCCAGATTCACCAATGACCTCGATACATTGCTGTTTAGTGGCAATTCGCATATTACCAATACCGGTTGCATCAGAAGGCAGGCGTCCCAAGGTTAAGGTCTCTAAAATATGGTATGCTTCGTCTCCTAAAGGGGCGTCATTGTTCTGCCAGCGTTTATAGGTGCTGGCAAAATCTTTAAAATGCTCCGGTGATAACCAGTGAATAATCATTGAAATATGTGCGGGGAATTCAGCTAATATTTCTGTTTTCACCCAAGATTCCAACTTATAAGGATCAACTTTGTCATTCTCAATTAACTGACGATTCACTACCACGCTAACCACAAATGAAAAGCGGTCAGCCAAGGCATATTTTTCATTGGAGAAGTACCAGCGATAACGCCATGCTTCGGCCTCTTTTGGAAAGTTTTTATTCGGTGAGTCTTGGTTGCGTTTAATTAATATCTTGCCTTGAATACGATCAAATTTAACCACCCGCGCTTTGAGTTCATATTCGGGTGGTTCCGTGAGAACTGTACGAGCTGATATTTTTAGGTCTGGCTCAGAGGGGGTAATCACATATTTCAGCGTGATTTCGTCACCTATTTCAATCATGGCCGGGAAGGGGCTTTGAGCACTGGAACTAATCCAACGTTGATCTTCGGTAGCATTTTTAAACTTTTCATCGGCATAAACCAATTGATAATCCATATCTTCCAGCCACACCGGGCTATTTTGCCAGCGCAGATTACCATCATTAAATTTCTGTTTTATTCTGTCCAGATTGCGTTCCAAATCGCTGCTGTTACGGGTACTAAGGGAAAAGGTATTTCCTGTTACTGCGGTGATCATTTGGCTCCGTAATATAAACTCTCTATCACCTTCAATAATAATCAGATTAATTACCTGACCTTGTAATAACCGACCTGCAATACCTTGCTGTGTGATGATGAGTTGATGATTATTAGAGCCTGAATTCTCTTCAATTATCTTTAGAGCATCAGGTTTTTGTTTATCGTCGAATTTCGTGTCGGGTTTTATCGGCAAAAGTTGACGATGTTCAATTAAATAAAAAGGCAGGCCATCCAGATTAGGTGTTTTACTGAAACATTCCCCGCCCAAACCCAATCGGGCAGCAATTCGTTTTTGCAGTGCCGACACTTTATCAATCCGAATATTATTACGTTGATAGGTCAGTTCCGGTTGTTGAGCCAGATAGCCGCGTTGGGTGTTTAGAAAATCGAGTGTGTTTAGTGTCAATGGTCTGGCTGCGCGATGAGTACCAAAATAGCCTAATAGGTAATTCAGAATTGTCAGTTCCTTGGCATAGTTTTTATCTTTATTATTGCCTTTATCATAATGGATTTGAGAATCATTATTGAGCTTTTCTATTAAATCAGTTTTTATGTTTTGATGGGCTTGTTGGCTGACAGTATCGGCTTTAAAAGGCCATTGAGCACCGTATACGTCATCTCCCCGTTGTTTAAAGGCTAATAGTTTTGGTAAAAGGGCGAGTTCGGCACAGCCGTTAGCTAGCATTTGCTCGAAAGGCAGCATAAATTGATGCAACTGTATTTGCTGTTGGTTGCTGGCATAGGTCTGCAATCCATAGCAAGCCGGTAATTTATTGCTTACCGGATAGTAATCCAGAACTTTACGATATTTACCCCAATGCAGTAATTCAGGTTGTGTATTAATCAGTGGTTCTTCAATTATTTTTTCTTCCACCTGTTGTTTGGAAACGCTAATTTTAACGCTGCCTTTGGCAATAATGGTAAGCGGGCTGTTTGCTGAGGTAATTAATGCCAGTGGATCGTTACCCCATAATCTGGGGTAATATCCCTGAGCGATTTTCCAAGACCAATTATCATCCGACAATGGCGTAATAGTTGTGTCGTGATGAGCTAATGCCAGCCGGGTGACACTCTGAATGCCTTTAATCGCTAATAATCGGTTAACCAAATGACTGAGATTTAATATGGTAGCGCTGGTGTAGTTTTTGGCTTGAGGTAAGGTCGGTATCCAACCGTGATGTAAATAAGGGCCGGAAAATATCTCTTCATGACAGTGACCCTGATCTTTCATGGCCTGAGTGGTATAACGTTCGGGCTTTGCCAGTACTATCTGTTCCGCCGTCATATAAATTTGGGCGAAGATATCAGCAAAATCGATGACGTTATCTTCAAGTTCAATATCAATCTGCAAGGGGAGATCGGCAGGTTGCAGCCAGATAATGTTACTGACGGATTCTCCTAAATTTCGGTTGTCTTTTAGGAAAGTTTTCAGCCTCTCCTCAGCCAGTGTTTTATTCGTTTCAGTTTCCCGACCAGGCAGTAAATAGAGCCAGTAATTTCCTCTTAGTGTTAATTGGCTATCTGATCCGGAGTTTTTAAAACTATATTCACGTTTCTGTTTGTTATACCAATATTGATAACGTTGATTTTCAGGTTCACGAATTAATTGGACATCATTAAAGAAAAAATAACCTTCGCTTGTTTCATTAACCGTGTCGCTGCTATGTAAATCCAATAAAGCCCGGCGATAATCTTCCGCAGTGATCGGGCCACAGGTCAGCGTTTGTTGTGGGCCGAACTCCTGAGGAAAAATACCGTCGCCGGGTGTTTGGTCCTCTGGTCTTGGCGTTAGAAGGTCTCTCAGTGGTAATGTGTGGCGATAGGCCAGATCGGAGGCGCCATAACAACAGGCTTCTAATAAGGTGATACCGGGATCATTTTCACTGGTATTGCTCCAGCATTGGCCGGATTGCTGCTCAATCACTGTTTTGGCCTGAGCGAGTAAGGCATCGAAGGTAATATCGTCTTTGACGATGGGAAACAGGGCATCCTGATGATTCATTGGTTAACTCCTTGGTTTGAGGGACGCTGCTCTGACCAGACTAAAATTAGCACTTCATTATCGGCGGCTTCGATACTTTTACCCACGGCACCTGTGGTTCGGTTAGCGATGGTTAGGCTTAAATCGGTGACACGTTCCACCAGAGGCGATTGTTGGATGGTGGCTAACAACTGGTAGTAGTCAATGTGATTACCGACTGTCACGCCGATAGCCCTATTTTCGCCCCACGGCATATATTTGCGGCTTAACTCCTGTTGTAGCTGATGATGGCCGTAGTCGGGGTTAACGTCAGTGGTAAAAGTCACTTGGTAGTTCACATTAACGTCAACGTAAGTGGGATTGCTGATCTCAAGGGTTGCCCAAGGGCTGCTGAGTTGTTTGATCCATTCGACCATCTCTGTCAGCCGAGCGGGGTTTAACGTTGGACGCAGCGCATCATTGTTATCTTTGTAACGGCTGTTAGGGATCACAATCAGTTGTTGCTTTTCCGGTGCCGGGATTTTGGTTAATTCACCGGCAGACGGGTATTTGACATCAAACAGGCTGACAAATTGCTCTTTTAATAAGGTGACAATGTTGCCCCAACTCAGCGCCCGGTTACGGTGAGATAAACGGGCCGGGAGCCGCGTCAGGAAGGCTTGCTCGGTTTCTTGCGGCTGACCATTCCAAGAGGCCCAAGGTTGAGTTACGCCACTGATTGCAGGGGATGTATTGACCGGCTGTTTAATGTTGTCGGCAGCTAATCCGTTGATAAAGTGATCCTGTTCAACGGTTTCTGCGTTGATCAACGTCGCCGTGGTAGCGTTATACAGTAGACCTTTAATGCGTGGGTAATCTTGGGGGGCAGTCGGATGAGTTATCTCAGCTTTCAGCCAGTAGCGGCCCGTTGGCATCAGAGCCGCCTGATCTGCCGCATCCTGTGGCAATAAGGTGCGCCAGATACCCCGGTCAAACAGGTTATGGGTTTGATCGTGAACCAGTTGATTGATTGGCTGCCAGATATTTTTCCGATTTAGATAAGACCAAGATAAATTAAGTGCTTTAACACCTTCTGACTGCCAGTATAAAGATAAAGTTTGTCCCGGTAATACATTGGTAAAGCCTAAGTAGAATGTGTCATGGGTTAATGACGATATATTTGCTTCGTCCCAATTCCGGTGGCCAGATTGAACTTCAAGATCATTGGATGTTTCGCTAAAAAGTTGAATACCGTTTTTGGGGAATTCAATGTTGTCTGAGTCGCTTAATAGTATTGCTGATTTCCAGACATTACCAACTTTCCGATACCAACGCAGATCGGTTAACTTTCCCTGATTCGCCAGTAAATCCGTATCTGACGCATAGTGTAACGAGTTACCGGCGCTGTCTTGCCCCGCATCAAACAGTGTGCCTTGGGCTACCAGAAATTCTGGGTTGTCAGTATTCAGAGTAATTTCGATAGCAACTTTATCCGCTTGCGCTTTTTTGGGTTTCAGCCCTAATAATTCCCGATAATAAAGATTGCGATGCCGGGCCGGAAAGGTATTTAATAATCGATTAGTTGTTTCTAATAACGTTAAAAAAGCCAAAACAAAAGCTTGATGGGCGGGTAATCGACCATCGGCTTTATTCACATTTTGGTAAATATCCGCTAGTTGTTGAGGATTATTTTCTTGAATAAAGTAGAAACTGTCCCAGAACTGTTTTTTCTCTTGATCGAAAGGAATTTCTTTAGCGTAAGCTTTAAGCCAATTTAAAATATCTAGCGTACTTCTTTCATCAAGTTTAAATGCAGTATCCGGCACAATAGCAGAGAGTTTATTTTCTAACTCGGCTTGTCCCATATTTTTACCACCTGTTATTTAAAATAAAGTTGAAGAGGTTATTTATCCGGCAGTGACCGCATATTGGCTGGCAATAAACCGACCTTTGCCCATACTGGGGGCTGTCACATCCGGGCCGCTCGATGGATTATTGGCTGGTTGTGTCGGGGTAAAACGGGCGATAAATTGTTGCCCGACAACAATCACTGTGACTGGACTACGGCAGAAGTTGACCTGCTGGCTGGCATCCAATTGAGCAATGGTGACCATCCCCATGCCAGGAACCGGGTGGCTTGGGGTAATATATTGCGCTTGAAGTTGCACCTTTTTTTCATCACCGACCACGACAATCTTTTTGCCCTGAATTTGAGTGTGTCCGCTACCCCGGATGGTCGCCGGCCCCAGAATGGTGATTTGTCGGTTGCCAAATAACGGCTCGAACAGCAAAGTGTCGCCATCCACCACCAGTTGTTTGCTCATAAACTCACCTGTACCCGGCCTTCATTAACTTCAAGAGCGCCTTCAATCTGCTGGCTGATTTCGCTGCCTCTCAGGGTGTAAGTGACCTGAATATGCAGGGTATTGGGGACATCCATTCTCTGGTTGACTTGGATCTCGCTGATATCGGCGCGGGGTTCATAGCGTAATACCCGTTCTTCAATCCGAGTTTGAATTTCTGCCATCATTTCGTCACGGATATTGGCAAACAGATAATCATTCAGGCCGCAACCATAATTCTCTCGCATAATTCGTTCGCCGGGTTCGGTGAGAAAGAGAATTTTCATATTTTGGCGAACGTTTTCTGCCCCTTCCGCCATTGTGACGCCGGTGGATATTTCAGGATGCGTGCTATTTTTATACGTACTATTTTTATACGCACTATCTTTATACGTACTATCTTTAATAGAAAATTGCAGCGGAAAGGACCAACCCCGACCGTAGATATCGGCTAATACTTTATTAGCTAATGCTTTATTGGCTAATGTTTTGTTTGTCATCTCATTACCTTATTATTGGGTTAAGTTAATCTTCGCACCTTTAATATCAACCCCTGATTTCCCGGAGGCGGCCAGAGACTTTTGCGCCTCTATTTTAATTTCCTGAGCATGGGTAATAAGATTCTTAGCGGAATTAAGCGTGATATCTTTATCCTGTTGCAGAGATAAGGTATTTTTTCCGCTATTCAATGCGAGGGTTTTATCTTTATTATTAAATAGTAATGCTTGCTGATTTTCTCCCTGTTTAATCACTAAGGTTTTCACCGGATTTTTTTCACTCGGTTCTAACGGCGCTTTATTTTTAGGATTGTGCATCGAGCCTAATATCACCGGGAAGCGAGGATCACATTCAAAGAAGCCGATAATCACCTCATCCCCCGGTTCAGGGTAGAAGCAAAATCCGCTTTCGTGGCTGGCGTAAGGTTTACCCATACGGGCAAAAAGGGTGCCGTTGGTTAAGTTTAACGCCGGTATTTTGACCGGAATACGGCCTAATGATTGGCTATCTCGCTGATATTTTTCCACGATCCCGATATGCAGCTCTTTTGCCTGCGGTATAACTTGCTCTGTTTCCGGCAGTAGCCCCAGCGTTAGCCGAGTGCGCCAGCCTTGCCGTTGATTGATGGTCTGACTGACACCGGTGATCATCGCCTGACCATCCATCCCTTGACCAAAGCCGTTTAACGCCAGAACATCCCCCGTTTGATAACGGTTATCGCCTTCGACCTCAAAATTGCCGGAGACGTTGTGACTTCGGCGGTTGTTCAGGATGCCTTGAGCAAGCTGTTTGGCTTGTTCATTGTCCAACGGATAGCTGAAAACCCATTGCCATTGTTGGTTGGTTAATGATGTCAGGTTGTCTATGGCGAGTTGATTGTGACCAAGACCGCTGTTTTTTACCTGATGAGCAGGAGACAGTTTTTGTTGGGCGATATCCCAAGACTGTACACTCACGGTTTTGGGGCTGCGTTGGTTATCCCATTGCAGATTCGCTTCAAATAACACCGCATCCTGATGGTTGGCTCGCTGGTGGAGGGTATGCACGGTTGACCGATTAAGGGATTCCGGGGCGACCAGCGTCACGCTATCGTTGCCGGGCAGCAGCCAAGTATGGGTCGCGAACAGCCGGTTTTTTAGAAAAGCCCAGTCATTGCAGCGAAATTGCACCATTTGCTCATGCACCGTTTTAAGCTGAGGGGCTTGTTTTATCGTGACAGAGATACCCGCTTGGCTAAACAACTTCTTGATAATCGCCTCATCACTCTGTTTGTTGAACAGTTGCGAGTGAAAGTTGTGAGTTAATTTTTGCAATGAATGTTTGGCGGTCAGAGTAATGATGCTGTCCTGACCCTTAAGCCCCAATGTTTGCCGAACGATGATCCCCTTAAACACCACGTTTTTTTCGATCTGCACGCTAAGTTGGTGATTGGGGCGGCAACTTGCCAGTTCAGCTTGCGCCTTGGCATCAAAAATATGGCTGGCATCACCGGCGATCCCTAGCGTGATGTTAGCCGAGGGGATGCCATTAATATGATGGTTTACTGTCAGGCTGATAACCGTAAAGTGGTTAAGCGTTTTGCCGTCTATTTTGATCGTTATCGTCGGTATCTTCATGCTTTCCCCTGTGCTTGCAACATTTGTCCGGGGGTAAAGTCATCAAGATTATCCAGACCGTTTTGCCAAGCCAGCGAGAGATAATCAATCCCCCCCGCCAGAGAAGCGCCGGCGCCTAAGGCGATCAACGGCAGGGAGAGCATATCCGTGACGTTAACCGCAGTAGCCGGGGGCGATTTTAATTGCTGCTCGGTGGCTTGAATCACAAAGCTTTCATCTGCCACCAGAGATAGGGTAGCGCTGGCCCGCAACGGTGTGGCATCCCGGTCAAACAGGGTGTAATGAATGCTGAGACCACTGGCCCGACAGGCAAAATAGCCTTTGTTTTCCCAACGCATTTTGCCCCATTTGATTTTAAGAAAGTGGGGAACCTGAGTACTGGCATCCACGGCACACAAGGCTTTTAGCGTTGCTAATTGCGTTTCTACCGGGGTGTTATGGCCGGGCATGGTGGCATCAAATAACAGGACTAATGACAGGCCCGCCGGTTGGGATAACACATAGCGGCTGCTTTGGTTGGCACTGTTAACGCTTTCATCCTGCTGATAACGGGTTTGATAATCGAGCTGGATGGCATCGGGGTTATACATTGCCTGTAAACTGCCTACCGAAGTTTTCCCCTCACGGTCCTTGAAAGCGGTGAGGGTGAGTTTGGACAGGCTGCGTTCAATTAAGCTCATAATGACCTCCTGTTTCACGCAATTCCTCTAATACTGCTTGTTTCACCTTTTCAATCAGGTGGGCGTTATCCAGCGCTTCCTGCGCCAGTGTTCGTGGCGTGACCGAGTAACTGGCTGAATCGGTCACTTTAGCCTGAATAATCAGCTCCTTAATTTCAACGGTCATGCTTTCACTCCTAACCAGCGCATATCCTGATAACGTAATTCCAGCGCGTTCACCAGCACCGTATTGCTATTGGCATCAAGGTCGCCAGTGGACCAGCGAACCGGCAACGCGTTACTTAATGTCCAGCTTGCCACGGGAATTGAATGTTCATTCAGTAGCATGATGACCACATCGGCATACACCGCTTTCTCGCCGCGCAGGACGCGATCAAACACCCAAGTCAGCGGCGTGACGGTCATAACACCACGTTCCAGAACCAAACTGCCGTGCTGGATCTTCTCGGCTAGCCAAACATTTCTGGCATTTTCTCCGCCTTGACTGTGTTGGGTGGTTTGCAGTTCACGGCTGAGTCCCGATATCCGCTGGAAAGCAATGTCGAGTGGGCTGGGGATATTGTTAAACAGAAAACTGGCGATAAAACGGTGTGACACCGACGGGGTGTATAAATTGTTCATATTTTGCCCCTGTTTAATGGGTGATCCCGGTACGGGTATCAAATGTCAGATTCAACTCGATAAATTCCGCCGGAATGAGTAGTGCCAGCCTGATCTTCATGATCATTTTCCCGGCCCGTAGATCTGCTTCGCTCATCGATTCATCAACCCCCAGTAGCACCTCGAAAGCTTGATCTTCCTGCGTACCGCGCAGTCCGCCATTCAGCCATAACTGACGTAACCAGTTGTAAGCCTGACCTTTCAACTTCATCCAGGTGATGGCGTTATTCGGTTCAAACACAAAGGCTCGGCCCAGTTGAGTCATATGGGCTTCGATATAGGAAACCAGACGGCGTGTCTGGATATAGCGCCAAGGGGAGCCGGGGGTGTTGTCCAGCGTGCGGCATCCCCAGATCTTTATCCCTTTGCCGGGGAAGCTGCGAACCAGATTCAACGAAGGGCCATTCTGGTTAAACAGGGCATCGGCTTCAATGTGAGAGCGTATTGGGCTTATCACCTTGGCTAACGCGACATTCGCGGGTGCGTGCCAGACCGCCATTTGGTTATCGTTACGCTGAATAATGGCGGCCACCGCCGCAGTCGGCGAAAGAACAATAGACCGATCTTGTTCCTGATAGGCACTGTTCAATCTTGGCCAGTATACGGCGCCCCATTGCCGATCACTGGAAGAGAGCTGCGTTAAACATTCCGCGGCCAGTGCGGGATCATCGGGGGCATCCAGCAATCCCATGATGCCACGTCGGCACCGGCAAAGGTTAAGTACTGATTGCCAAAATTGTAGCCAGAACTGAATCTTGTCGTATTGATCGATTTCTGAATCGGGAGCATCCATCTGATTCAGATAGACAATATCGGGGACCACAATCAGCGTGATAGCACTCTGTGCCGAAATCGCTTGTTTAACCCAATCTTGTTGGAGAGTAGAGCTTAATGATTGAAAATTGCCGCGTGGTTCATCAGATCCTAACGACAGTACATAGGCTTGCTGACCGCCGTTGTCAAAAAAGTGACGCACGGAATAATATGTTAATCCTGATTCACCAAATGACAGGGTAAAATCGGTCAGGCTGTTTAACTTGACGGAGGTTTTGTTGTCTGGACTTTTTTCGGTATAACCAATAAAAACCGGTACACCGATAAACGCCTCATCTTGTTGCTGGGATATCAGGTTCTCCGTGATGGTGACGCCGGGCTGTGTGATTTCCATTCTCGGTTCCTCAATAGAACAGGCGCGGCGAACCGCGCCTCAGTACGGTTACTGTGTTACATTTTGCGAAAATTGCAGGATGATAAATTCAGCCGGACGGACTGCCGCCATCCCAACCTTAACCACCATTTTGCCTTGTTTAATGTCAATATCGGATAGGGTGACACCTTGACCAATCTGGACAAAATAGGCTTCCTGCGGGCTATTACCGGCCAGTGCCCCTTGCTGCCAGAGTTGATGGAGATAGTTGTCAATGGCTGACCGGACCCGTTCCCAGGTGGGCTGACTGTTGGGTTCAAAAACGGCAAATCGCATGGCTTGCTTGATATCCCGTTCTGCCGCATTAAATAAACGTCGAACCGGAATGTAGCGCCAGTTGTCATCATCTTGCAGAGTACGTGCGCCCCAGACGACAAATCCTTTGTTACTGAAATAACGGATGGCATTGATACCTTTTCGATTCATGGTACTTTGTTCATTGTCGCTGAGCCGATCCGCTACATCATTAATTCCGCTGAGAACAACATTCGCCGGTGCTTTCCAGACGCCACGACGAGCATCGGTAGCACAGTACACGCCTGCCATGACTGCACTGGCGGGAATGATATTTTTGTTATCAGCAATTTTTTGTTTTATTGCCTCGATAACTTGCTTATAGAGTCCTGAGTTTTGCTGTTTGAGTTCTGCCAGATGGGTAACTTTTGCATCCTGATAACCTGAAACCGTGACGCTACTCTCCTCCATCTGAATAAGTTGTGAGACTTTCACTGCCGGATAATAAGTCGCGGTTTGTGATTGCAGGCTAACGTTAAGTGTGGTTTCTTTATCCTGATTATCCGCGATAAGGAAATAGCACTCATTTAATAATGAAGATGTCAGACTGTTATATATTTTGCTCTGGTAATGAGAATCTTGTTCAGGGCAGACGATCAAGGTAATTTCTAAAGCCTGCTTAATTAACGCAGGGATTAATGCCAGCATATTAGGATCTTCTGGATTAGAAATTGGCAGGATATAACAAGGACCGCCACCATTTTGGAAATAAAGCTTTAAGGCATCACTGCTTGTTGTATAGGTGCCGATAGTTATATTGTAAGAATCACTGTTATTTTTATCGTCTGTATCAAGCGTAATATTTTGGGCGGCAAAAGTTTTTACATTATCTTTGGCTTTTGCATTGCCTTCGTTTTTCTCAGGATCGGAAGGGGCAGGTGGTGGAGTAGGTTCCGTTAATTTGACTGCTACCGACGTAATACAACCCACATTGAACAGATTAGTGAAATCCAACCAGCTACTCACGCGTGTTATTTGTGGCGTTGCGCTGATTTTTTTCGGTGAGAAACGGCCAATAAAAACTGGGATTGCCGTATTCCCTTGGCTAACGGAGAGAGCCAGTGATGCATCTTCTTCAATATAGACGCCAGGATAAGTTGGTGTTGTTGGCATGTTGCCTCCGATTATTGAGCGATGTTCTGCGTAAACTGCAAGATAATAAATTCGGCTGGACGAACTGCCGCCAGACCCACTTTGACAATCATTTTGCCCTGCTTGATATCGTCATCGGTCATGGTGAGACCTTTACCGATTTGGACGAAATAAGCTTGTTCGGCTTTATTGCCCATCAACCCGCCTTGCTGCCACAAAGTATGGAGATAGTTATCGATAGCGCGGTGGACGGCTTTCCACGTAGGTTGGCTGTTGGGTTCAAATACCATAGCACTCATGGCATTTTTAATATTTTGCTCTGCACTGTTAAACAGGCGGCGAACCGGGATATAGCGCCAGTTATCGCTGTCCTCAAGTGTACGAGCCCCCCAAACCAGCGTACCGCTCTTAGGAAAGGTACGGATCATATTCAGTGCCTTGCCTTGGTTATATTGCGTTTGCAGATCATCGGTTACCGGGTATTTAGGTTGTAATCCCCCTTGAATAGGAACGTTAGCGGGTGCTTTCCAGACTCCTCGGCTATTATCGACACTGGCATAAATACCGGCCATAACCGCACTGGGTGGAATATCAATGGCGGCTTTATTTTCTCCCCATTCAGCGGTTAGCCAAGGGTAATAAACTGCGCCATAAGCGGTAGGGGAATAAGGCTTGAGAGCTTTTTCTGGTTCTTTTATATCGGTATCACTTTGTGGGCCATCAAAAATGGCAAATAATCCTTTGCCCGGCTGACAAAGTTTTCCTGCCACCTCGTTGATCTCTTCTCCGGCGGCAACCAGTAATGTCACATCGTCAAGTTTTGGCACTTGTGTTTCTAACTCTTGAGTTTTGACGAGATAGCAATATCCACCACCGTTAATAAAATAAGCACGCAGTGAAACGTCAAGGATATTCTTGGGATTAAATGGTTCGCCTTTTAGTGTCAAATAGTTCATCCAACTACTAACACGAATATAGGGTTTATCTGATATTAATGAACCGTTGTTTGTAACAGCAAAGACCGGCACAGCCGTTGCACTGGAACGAACGGAGAGTGCGGGTGAAGCGTCCTCTTCAATATAAACGCCGGGATAAGAATATGTTGGCATGTTGCCTCCAATTATTGTGCAATATTCTGAGTAGATAGCTTGATAAATAAGTCTTAAGCCGCTTGAATAGTGACTCGATCTGCGGTCAGGCTAATTTCCTGAACCGCAACTTCATTGCTGGTGGCATCAAAAGCAGGAGCGGTTAATGAAGTTGGGAAGGCATTTGCCACGCTCCAGGTCATTAAAATTTCAGTACCGGCTTCGTTAGTTAGGCTGATTGAAATATCTTTTTTCTCGATCTGATTAAGTTGAATAGAATTAAGCCAGTCAAAAAGTTTAGTATCACCGGAGAAGACACCTTTACGTAGCGTAATATTGATCGCCTGACGTTGGCCGGGCATTTTATAATAATTGCCTGTACCGTCTTTATATTCGATGACGTCATGAGAAATATCGAGCCCGGAAACGCTGTTAAAAGGGACTTTCTCATCACCGATTGAGACAACGAAGCGGTAAGTAGGGATCGGATATTCAACAGCGATTTGTTCAGGAGTTGTAGACATAATTTTTCCTTGATTGGTTATTTACGTTTAAAAGATAAACAGGGTGTTATTGCCTTGTTTTGATTAACACCGAGGTTTTGATTAGCTCCGAGCTATGGCTATAGCTACCGCAGCAACCTGCCTTATGGCGGTTATTATTTATGCTGAAAAAATTTACTTCGCGATTATTTAGTTCGCTTTTAATAAAGCGGCATGATTATAAGTAATGAATCTTTTGAGGGAATACTAATTAATAGTGAGTGATAATTATTAATTGGTATGGCATAGGTTACTCATTTTAGGTATTAGAGCCGTTTTATTTGGTTTTAGGGGATAGGAAAATTATGAATGGATAATTATTTTCTCTTTTATCGATTAATTGATGATCAAAAGAGTGAGTGGAAAAGATCGTATTGAGCCTATGGTTTGCTTTTTTATGAACTCTGTTCGGATGCAAAAATCAATAATAAACGGTTACATCAGGCGCATGAACATCAAGGTTTTGACGAAACAGAACAAGTTATTTTGTTTCCGCAAACAGCTCACCTAATCGCATTCCCCATACTTTTAAGGTGTCATTTCTCTCCCTATAAATAAGAACAAAAATGCCGATCTTAAATATCGGCATTTTGCTGTAAAAGAGAAGATTAATTTAATGCTTTAACGTTTCAATTTTATCTCGGCTCAGTCCGGTACTGGTGACAATAATGTCCAAACTCACGCCATGCCGTAATAAGGCACGAGCCGTTTCCAGTTTACCTTCCGCTCGGCCTTCCTCTCGGCCTTCCTCTCGGCCTTGCACAATACCTTGCTCAATACCTTGCACAATACCTTGCTCAATACCTTGCTTGATACCTCGCTCAAGCCCTTTTTGTTCAAGCTGTTCTGCAATAGTCATCAACATCGTTTCATGCTCCGGAGATTGTTCAATCAGTTGATGGACAAATTGTGAGAGATCCAACGTATGTCCATTCAGTAAAATATAGCGTAACACCACACTGCGCTGCTCAGTTGTATTATACCCTGCATTCAAGAGTTCCACCAATTGGAGGACCCATTCCTGCATATCCCGGCAGCGGATGTGTTTTTGCACCAGCTCCATCAGGGCAACCCCTTTATGTGTCAGGATCTCTTCATCGCTGAGCACGCTGACGTCCACCAACGGAAACGCCTGGCGGTATAAGCGAGCAGCCTGTTCAGGGAGCGTAAAACAATCCAGCCACCGGTTTGAGTAAGGATACGGCCGAACCTCACCATGATAAAACAGCAGAGGCGCCACCAAAGGGAGTTCAGTATGGCCTTTTTTCAGGTGAGCCGCCATGGCTAACATGGCATAATACATCAGCCGCCAGGCCATTAACGGGTCAGGGGTGGATTGATGTTCAATCAGACAATAAATATAGCCCTGTCCCCGGGCAGTTTCAACCGAGTACAGCACATCACTGTGCAGTTGACGTAAATGCTCATCCACAAAACTGCCGGGCTCCAGTTTCAATGTGGCTAAATCACACAACAACTGGATTTCTTCGGGCAGATAAAGGGATAAGAACTCCCTGGCCGTTTCGGGCTGCGTTAAAAAATGTTTGAATAATGCGTCATGGTGAGGCCGTTTTTCTTTCTTTGCCACAATCTGTTTCTCTGTCTTATTAGTTAGTCATTACCATTTATAGTATTTCTACCAAGTTACAAAAAACATTGTCTCAGATTTCCTCAGGCAAATCTTTACCGAATGCATTAATAGAAGAGCCTAAAGAATCAAATACCAGAAAAGAAAAAAAGAGAAAACATTATATTTACAACAATTACTTTATGAAAGCCATTCATTTCAATTAGTTTTTAACTTGCATTTTCATAATGATAATCCCTTTATCAAAATATCGATTATTTATATTTCCGTTGGGGCTGTCCTAGATAAGTAATTTGATCTAGGATATCCAAATGAGAAAAAGTCGGATTAGCCAATACAAGCAAAAACGTCTTCAGGAGCTCTTTGTGGCAGGGGCTACAGCTCGCACTGCGGCTGAGTTAGTGGGGGTCAACAAAACGACTTCAGCTTACTATTTTCACCGCCTCAGAGTCCTTATCGCTGATTATGTCGATGAACACTCCATGTTTGAAGGTGAAGTCGAGATAGACGAAAGCTATTTCGGGGGTAAACGTAAGGGAAAACGCGGGCGAGGTTCAGCCGGAAAAGTCCCTGTTTTCGGGCTTCTCAAGCGAGGTGGTAAGGTCTACACCCGCCTAATACCTAACGCCAAATCCGATACCTTAATTCCGATAATCACGGCGAAAATTAAGCCTGACAGCCTGGTCTACACAGACAATTTTGCCCGCTATGATGTGCTGGACGTGTCCGATTTTAAACACTATCGAATTAACCATAGCACGGAGTTTGTAGACGCTAAAAATGGTCAAAACCATATCAATGGGATAGAGAACTTTTGGAACCAAGCCAAACGTCATCTGCGTAAATTTAATGGCATACCAAAGGAACATTTTGAGCTCTTTCTCAAGGAATGTGAGTGGAGATTTAATACACCGGGTGTAAAAGGCCAATTACATATTATAAAAAAAATAGTTAAGGGAAAAATATAATCGCTATCTAGGACAGCCCCATGTTTTTTTATTTTAGATAAATATCCTAAATGAATAATACCAAAAATTTTAAGTATATAGAGCTGTAGTAATAGCCAGGAATAAGAAAGTTCTCTATCTTAAAGGATTAATCACGACCTAGTTTTGAATATGGTAAGGGTTTTCGTGCACCTTTCTTAAGAAAATGGCTGTTATCCTGAGAATTCGATCTGTAAAAGTAAAAGCAGTCTTCACCATTTGGCAATCTTTTATATATCATTTGAATACCAATACCACTTATCAATATGCTTGATTCAAGTAAAACTTTTCTTGCATCATCTACGTTGTCACATTTGAAAAATATTTCTACATGTTTACTAAGTTCCAGTAGGACAAGTGAAAAATCCCGACTATCTGAATATTGCCTGAAATCCGAGGTGGAAGCATGAATCGATTTTTTACCAGAAATAGCCAGCTTGACAATGGGATTACGTAAATCCCAAAGAATACCGTCATATCCGTTGAAACCATTACCTTCAACAAGTTCTTTGAGATTTTCCATTGCATCTTTATGGTATTTCGCATTAGAGTCTTTTAATGCGAAGTTTTCGTCAATATTATCTTTTCCAAATAAATCTGCAGTTTTGATACCAGGTGCAATATTAATTTCGCTCATATTTCGTTTGTCGGCTTCTGCTTTGAGCTTTTTGAGGGCCTCGTGTTTGAAGGAACAAAACACGACAGGTACATTCTTTTTATCATTTTTCTCCTGTTCAAGAAGGTCAAGAGTTTCAAAAATGGCATTCTCATCTTTCAACTCAATGTTTAGTATAATTGGATTCTCCTTATGCTTGTTGAGTGTTTCATTGGCATGGCTGACCAATTTCATCACTTCTGCAAGTGTTGGCATGGTTTCACCATTACGTCCAATCTTGATATTCTGCAATTGATTGGCGGTCTTTTTCCCCACTAAATAGGATGCCTTGGTTTCGTTGTCAGGCAATTTTTGCCCACTTCTGTCGGCGTTAAACTCATTACGCCAGATTTCATCATCGTGAGTAACGATCACTTCACCTTCTTTGGATTTGAATATATCAATTTCAATCGCGTCAGCTCCTTGAAGGATAGCAGCTTTGATCGCGGGCAGGCTATTTTCAGGGAAATATTTTTCTGGAAAGATTGGACCGAATACACTAGTGGGGCCTGTGCCACGATGAGCTGTTAGTAGTAAATTGTTATTAGTGCGTTTCTTCAATAAGTTACTATCATGGCGACTTTTTAGCATTTTTTGTGTTTCAACATCATTGAGTTTAGTTAAGGATCCTTGAGAGGAATTAAGTGATCCATCACCCTCCTGATCAGATTGGTGATTTTTTTTGTAAGTCCTTTTTGTTTCTGAAGTTAGTTTATTTGCGTACATTATTTATTACCTCATTCAATTAAAATAATAATTTCAAATTACAATTAAATTATCAGAATTTTCTTTAGTGATAATGATTCCTATACCATTTACCTTTACAACAGCTTTTTTACTATTTACCCATTTTGAAAGAATATCTTTTATTTTAGGTAAATACTCTGAACGAGTAATACCAGAAACTTTAAGAATAACACTTTCATTTTTCTGACTTCCATTATTTTCTGTATCTGGCTCTGTTATTAGATCCACTTTAGTAAGGGCAAGACGAGTATCTTCTGTACCACCTAAATCAGCATACAATTTATTTGCCAAAGCTTCGGTGATTTGTGAATTATCCAGACTTGGTTTTTGATCTACAGTAGGATATATTTCACTGACTGGGATTACATTTTCCTCAATATTTTTAAGCTTCATCGGAACGGTAATGGAGTATAATAAAGAGAGGCGAGGACGATTACCGAGAGCTTGCCAGAAATTACCCAGACTGTTTAAATTTTCCTGTTGGGGAATAACCCGGGTATAAGCACCGGGAATGCCAGTTAATTGGCGATTATTGATTAATGCATTTAAAACCCGTGTCATCACTTGTGCCGCTTGATTATTGGGTTGGCTGTCTGGGCTGGAGCTGTCACTGGAGGGCTTACTGGCATCCCAGTAGGTAATTAAATAGTTACAATTGATATTGACCCATCCCGGTAATAATGAACTGGTTGCCGGGTTATAACGCCTTGATTCAGCAGCACGTAATTGTAGATCCTCATGTATCTCATAAAGAAATACACTGACCGTCGGTTCTGATTGAATGGAATTAATTTCGGGTAGATCAAAACGAATATCAATATTCTGACCAGTAATATTTAAATATTGAGATAAAATGGTATTTAATGCTTGATTAATTTCGATAATCGCGTTATCAGAAGCAATTATGATTGTCATGTTGACTCCAATTCTACTAAGTTTTTAAAAAGCTAGCCGTCCCGTTTTATTTAATTCAAGTATCACGGCTCGTTCTATATGTTTATTTTCGATTTGTTGACAGTTATCATCTGCTGATAATATTGATGACAATAAAGCAATATTCCTGATATTAGCCCCGGTTAAATCAGCCCGTTTAGCCAGATGGGAAAAGTCAATTTCATTGGATAGTGTCAATTGTTCCGGCCAGATTTTTTGCCACATTTTTTTACGTAATGTTTCATCAGGGTAAGTAAAACGAGTAATAAAAGTAAAGCGGCGATTAAACGCGCTGTCAAGGTGGCTACGGTTATTGGTGGCTAAAATCACTAATCCCGGATAATTTTCTAGTCGTTGTAGCAGATAAGAAACTTCAATATTGGCATGTCTGTCTTGGGCATCTTTAGTTTCACCGCGTTTGCCAAATAAAGCATCGGCTTCATCGAAAAACAGTACCCCGGAATCGGCTTCGGCCAGATCGAAAATACGGGAGATATTTTTTTCCGTTTCACCGATGTATTTATTCACCACGGTAGAGAGATCGACTTTAATCAGATCAACACCAAGATTATTGGCAATCACCTCTGCGGCCATGGTTTTACCCGTACCTGATTCACCGTAAAATAGTGCACTAATACCGGTACCATAACTGATTTTTTCCTGAAAGCCAGCGTTTAGAATTTGGTCACGGTAATTAATGGCTGCGACGATCTCTTTTAACTGTTGCGCTAACGTATCTGAAACCACTAAATCGTTAAAGCTGCGTTTTGGGGTGATTCGTTGGGCTAATTTACCGAAATTTTGTTGAGCGCGGAAACTTAATGCCTTACGTAAATCAGTTTCTTTCAGTTGGCCTTCTGGTTGCCGGATCATTTGGTATTGATGTGCTTCTTCAACAATGAGCGGTAATATTTCCGCTGTAAAAGAGAAACGTTGACAGAGCTGAGTAATATTGATTCCTTGGATGACATTAGCCGGTAAACTTGCTTTTAGCATTGTTTTTCTATCTTCCAACGTTGCTGCTGGCATATCAATTTGTACTATTGGCAAATGCTTAATCCAGACTAATGCATCTCCCGGTTCTGCCAGACAAACTACTTTTAATTTCGGCTGATTCAATAAAATAGATAACTCATGGTGTAATCTTTTTTTTTCCTCTGCAAGTAAAGAAAAATTGCGGATTAATAAACAGGCATCATGCAAGCGGATTTCTCGTATTGTATCTGCCAGTATGGGTATTGTGACACTATTTTCTTCGTCGGGCAGGCGAGCTAAATCAAGAATTAAGGTATGAATACCATGAGATGCTATAATATTACTGACCGCTAATTCTCTGGCGCTGTCCTGTTTTCCTCTGAGTATGATTAATGGCTGTATTTCGTTGGTGTCATTCAATAATATTTTCTTAAATGAATGATAAAGAGTTTGCGGATACCAATTATGTGAGGCTGGAGTATGCCAATTAGCACAGGTTATTAATGGCGGTAGAATAACTCGTTGTCCCAATAAAAAATGCCATACCGAGTTATGAGTTAAAAATTGTGTTTGTAACCAGATTGGTTCTTCTTGATTATTAAGCCGTAGTAGTTGGTTGTTGATTAATGGTGTTTGCGGTAAAAAACTGTTTTGCAGTAATTGTCGATCACTTTGACATTGGCTAAATAATTCAATCGCTAAGGCAAAACTCGGCCACTGTTTTTTACTGTTACCATTGAGAGCAGCAAATAGTGCATGATAACGACTGTCAAAATGGGGTAATAAACCTAATAGTAAAACATCACGTTCAAATTCAGTCAGTTCAAAACGTTCTACCAATAATGATAATGCATCAAGGGCAGTATTTTCCTTTGCTGCTGGGTGGCTGATAATATCATCTGGTTTAGTTAGCCAATGGGGAATGCCCTGTGGTCTTGCCAGACG
This sequence comes from Photorhabdus sp. RM96S, assembly GCF_042879335.1. Lineage (NCBI taxonomy): Bacteria > Pseudomonadati > Pseudomonadota > Gammaproteobacteria > Enterobacterales > Morganellaceae > Photorhabdus > Photorhabdus sp. RM96S. The sequence continues at coordinate 40,329 of NZ_JBHFKT010000003.1, forward strand.
TTGTTCTAATTTATCTTCTGCGAGTAAAAAACTTTCCGGTAAGGAATCGTATTTATCACATTTTTGGTAATAGTAATGCTGTAACCGCAAATCGATACGTTCTAAATGGGGATAAATCCAGTGTGATTTTGCCGTTATATCGTGGTTATTTATCAGCGGGTAATCCATATAAACCTTCTAAATATTTTTCCAGTCAATCTTTAAAGGGCGATCCAGCCAGGGAAGTTTGGCGATATTTAATGGCCACGGCCAATCAGCCAACAGCGCATCAAATGGCTGATGCTGGATGGAGATTTTGATTTCTTGCTCGTCTGCCAGTAATTCACCCGGTCGTTGTAAAAACAGTTGGCGGACATCATTACGGCTTAATTTTTTCCAGGCAGGAAGTTGGCTGATAACGGCATCCAGCCATTGATCTATTATCAATTGTTTTTCCGGCTCAACAGGAGTTAATTCAATCATTTCGTCGGCCATTAATCCACACAAAACGTTATTCAGTACTTTTCTTTCCGCTGGTCTCCCTTCGGTTCCCCAAATCAGGTAGTCAAGTAAATCAACGGCATTGAACTGAGCCTGATGATGGATAAATTTCTGTGCTTCAAGCAGGCTAAGTTGATTAAACAGTGCGGGTAGCATCGGCCACAGAATTAATATCCCGGCATTATTTACTGGGCGTGGAAAAGGGTGTTCAGGTAATAAAGTCTGTTCAGAGTGTGGTTTGTTGATGGTTTGAAGTGGGTTGAGGTTATTTTCTCTAATAACCGATGGGTTATCTGATATTGATAATGCTTGCGGATCTTCGGCAATTACTTTTTGATTTGTCGGATGTTGATATTTCTGAGCGTTTGAAGAGTTATCGCCACCCATGAAGGGTTTTATCTCAGATCTATTTTTATCCGTGTGGTTTGGTATAAAGCATTCCAATAGATATTGGTGTTCTTCAACCGACAGGTGCTGTTGGCAAAGCTGTGAAATAGCAACTGTTTGCCAGAGTTGTTTTAGCCAACTATTTAATGGGATATTGTCGGTCATAGCCTGGCGAAATAATGTAATAACAGACGCGGCATTAAGTGTACCGTTATTGAGCTCAGTTGTAATACGCGAGATGATTTTTGCATCGGGTTTAACTAGTTCCTGTGCATTATGTCGCTGTATATATTCCAGTGCATTGAGTATCAGTTGCCCGGAGGAGGCAAGCGCCTCCTGGTGTTGTGGTTTATTTATGTTTTCGGATAATCTGCGGTTGATGGCGCTCAATAAAGCGGGTTGTTTGATAGTTAAAAGCCGTTGCAGGCTATGTTCAGATAAACAGCTTTTTGCTAATAGTAATGCTGATTTGTTGTCTATTCGTGTTAATTGATTTATTAATTTCTTAATCTTGATATCGCTATTTTTATTATCGGTTGTTACCTCCATTGGATTGAGTTGCAAATCTTTTTGATATAAGAAATGAATAAAACTCTCTGCATCAATTAAATTATTGTCACTGGATAAAGAGGTCTTATTAATAAGTTTATTGGATGTTGGCTTATTCAGTAGAATTTCTTCCTGATGGTTATTTATCTGATATTGACTAAGTGCTTTATTCAGCTTAACCTTGAGGCGAGCAGGGAATAATGAGTTAAAGTCATGGAAACTTATTTCACCAAGGTCTAGAGTTAATTTCTCTAAAGAGATATCCTGATAAATGTTATATTCATCAAAGTATGAATTGAGTAATTTATTTATACTGGCCTGATTAAGCCGGGAGCCATGCAATACTTTCTTAGCTACCTGCTGATTGTTAGCCTCAATAGTAATGGTAATCCGATTTAACAGATTTGGCTCCGAAGTCATATAAATATATCCTTGGTAATTATCGAATAATAGATGGTTTAAGTTTGTCTGTGTTGAGCCGAATTAAAGTTTCATAATAAAAGCAAGAATATAATACGCTGGTAGGCTATTTATAGTATGATCATGCGCTCCCTGAGTGGCAGTGCTGGTATGTGTATGCTTTTCAGCCTGGTTACCAAAAGCATCGGTAAGCGGGTTTCTGAATATATCTTGTTGTCCTGCATTTGCGACAGAATATACGGTGTGACCCTGTCCACCACCTGTCTTCCATGTATACTGCACAAAGTGTGCATGGGGGGGGATATGTTTTGCTTCTAAAGCTGTTCCAGAAATATTTACCGTTATGTTACCAGCAGAAACGTTACTCGTTTTAACAGTATACATTTTATTACTTCCACTCCCTGTTAAACCTTGCCCGCCTGTTTTACCCACTTCATCGTTTTTACCTCCAATAATGAAGCGGTCAATCAAGTTCGGCGTGCCCTGAGTTCCATCACATAATGCCCAGCCTGTAGGAGCACTACTACCAGAAAACATCACAATCATTCCTTTAGGGAGTACTGTTTTGGGATCAATACTGACGCCGCTTGAATCAACCGTGATACCGTTACCCGCTTTGACTTTTACACCATTTTTACTCAGGCTCAAACCACTTACACCACTCCAACCATTGTTTGTATTTCCCCCTTCTAATTTCAAATAGAGACCGGAATTATCAGTTGCTACAATACCTCCACCATCCCAATACTTAACAGCTATACCATCCGAATCAACGGAAATACTACCTTTATCTTTAGCCTTAACTTCCACTCCCTTTCCACTAACAGAAATGCCATTACCCGCTTTAACTGAAACACCATCGCTATTAACATTAATCCCATTACTTGCTTTAACTTTTACACCTTCGTTAACTATTTCAATACCATGATAACCATCGACTTCAAGCTGATCGTTATTAATTTTTACCCCTCTACCGGCATTGACTGCTAATCCGTTAGGGTCAGCTAATAAGCTTTTATCCTTAAGTTTTACACTTAATCCGTCTTGATCTGCTTTTAAACCGCCGGTGGAGTTAATTTTTATTTTTAGCCCAGAGTTGTCATCCAGTTCCAACGCTGAATTTGGATTATTAGTTTGATCTGGTGCTTTGCCTACAGCCCGGCGGCCAATATCCGCAATATCAATCAGGTCGGCATAATCGGTCTGTAATGGAATACTGCCTTCTTTAAAACGAGTTTTTAAATCATTTGTTGAAGAACCTATTGGTTCAATCTTGCTATTTAATATATTAGATTCTGTATTGGGTAAAAAATTTTTGTTTTTCATTTTCATTACCTTGTATAATAGTATCGAATTATTTTATTTTAAATATTATTTCATTATCATCGTGTAATTAACAAACAATGAGAAGAAGTATTTAAATCAATAATAAGTAAGTGTTTTTATAATGCTAAATTAATTTTATTCTTGTCCATCGATAAATTAATCCTATCTTTATCATTCCGAAATCTTAATGGATAATTTTCGACTAATATATTTTCGTTAAGAGCTTTTCTAATATTGAATTACTTTTCAATATAAGGTACATATAACAACTGATCATTTTCTATTACGTTTTCGTTCCATTCCTTTCCAGATTCACCAACCACATCAATACGTTGCTGTGCGGTAGCAATTCTCATATTACCAATACCTGTTGCGGCAGAAGGTAATCTTCCCAGGGTTAAAGTTTCTAAAACATGGTATGCCTCGTCCCCTAAGGGAGCGCCATTATTTTGCCAGCGCTGATAGGTACTGACAAAATCTTTAAAATCTTCCGGTGACAGCCAGTGGATAATCATGGAAAGATGAGCGGGAAATTCAGCCAAAATTTCGGTTTTCGCCCAAGATTCCAATTTGTAAGGATCAACGTCGTCATTTTTAACGAGTTGGCTATTAATCACCATACTGACTACAAATGAAAAGCGATCGGCTAAAGCATATTTTTCGCTGGAGAAATACCAACGATAGCGCCAGGCGTCTGCCGCTAATGGAAAATTATCCTGTGAGTCCTGGGTGAGTTTAATTAGTTTAATTAATATCTTGCCTTGAATACGATCAAATTTAATGACGTTTGCCTTGAGTTCATGATCAGATTTCTTCGGCCCGGATGGGGTAATTACATATTTCAGTGTAATTTCATCATTTTCTTCGATCATGGCAGGGAAGGGACTTTGGGGGCTGGAGGTAATCCAGCGTTCATCTTCTGTTCCCGTTTGATATATCTCACTGGCATAAACCAGTTGATAATCCATATCTTCCATCCATACCGGGCTATTACACCAGCGTAAATTACCTTGTTCAAACGCGGTTTTCACGCGGTCTAAATTACGCTCTAGATCAGTGCTATTACGGGTGTCAAGAAAAAAGGTGTCTCCGATAATATGGGTGATCATTTGGGCTCGTAGTGTAAATTCTCTGTCACCCTCAATAATAATCAAGTTAATGACCTGACCATGCAATAGCCGGCCCGTTGTCCCATTTTGGATAATGATTAATTGATGGTTTTTAGAATTGGGTACGCTTTTTATTTTCAGCTTATCGGGTTTTTGCTCCTTGTCGAATTTCGTGTCAGGTTTTATCGGTAATAGCTGACGATGTTCAATTAGATAGAAAGGTAGATTAGCCAAGTTGGGTTTTTCTTTGAAACATTCTCCTCCCAGACCAATACGGGCGGCAATCCGTTTGTGTAGTGCTGACACTTGATCAATACGGATATTATTACGTTGATAGGTTAATTCGGGTTGCTGTGCCAAATAGCCACGTTGAGTAGAGAGAAAATCCAGTGAATCCAGAGTGAGTGGTCTGGCCGCACGATGGGTACCAAAATATTCCAATAAGTAATTCAGGATTGATAGTTCTTTTGTGTAATTTTGTGAATGGATACCGTCATCACTGTTAATTTGGGAATCATTATTTAGTTGTTTGATTAAATCGGGCATGATTTCCTGATGGACTTGCTGACCGACAGTATTCGCTTTAAAAGGCCATTGTGTACCGTATACCGTATTTCCCCGTTGTTTAAATGCTAACAGTTTCGGCAAGAGAGCGAGTTCAGCACAGCCATTAGCCAGCATTTGCTCAAAAGGCAACATAAATTGGTGCAAGTGCACTTGTTGTTGAGTCTCCGCGTAGGTCTGTAATCCATAGCAGGCAGGTAACTTATTGCTGACTGGATAGTAATCCAGGACTTTACGATGTTTGCCCCAGTTTAGTAATTCGGGCTGTGTTTCAATCAAGGGTTCTGCAATGATTTTGTTCTCTATATCTTGTTTAGAAACAGTGACTTTTACTCCGCCTTTGGCGGTAATAGTGAGTGGGCTTGCTGATGCTGATGATGAGGAAATTAAGTCTAAAGGATCGTTACCCCATAGCCTGGGATAGTATCCTTGAGCGATTGTCCAGGACCAACTATCGTCCGCCAACGGAGAAATGTTTTTATCATGCTCGCCTAATGCCAATCGGGTAATACTTTGTACTCCGGGAATAGCCAGTAAACGATTAGCCAGATGGCTGAGCCTTAATTCTGTCGGCTTGATGTAATCTTTAGCCGCCGGTAATTCGGGTATCCAGCCGTGATGTAAATAAGGGCCTTCAAATATATCTTCATTACTGTAACCCTGTTCAATCATGGCTTGGGTGCTATAGCGTAATGGGCTTGTAAGCACCATTTGTTCCGTTGTCATATAAATTTGGGCAAATATATCAGCAACATCACTGACATCATCATCAAGTTCAATATCAAGCTGCAATAAGAAATCTACGGGTTGCAGCCAGATAATTTTACTGACGGATTCCCCCAGATTACGGTTATCGTTTAGGAAATCATTGAGCTTTTCCTGAGCTAGCTTATTATCGATCTGAGTTTTCCTGCTGGGGAGTAAATAAAGCCAATAGTTTCCTCTTAGTGTTAGCCGTTCTTGATCTTGTTCTTGTTCTTGAATAAAACTGTATTCACGGCTTTCTTTGTTATACCAGTACTGATAACGTTCATTTTCAGGTTCACGAATCAATTGGATATCATTAAAGAAAAAATAATCTTCGGTTTTTATCTTATCGGTCTTTTCTATTTGATAGATTCTCTTTATTTTCTTAATTCTTTCGTCGTCATTATTGCACCAATCAAGCAAGTGTAAATCCAATAAGGCGCGGCGATAATCTTCCGCAGTAATTGGGCCACAGGTCAGCATTTGTTGTGGGCCGAATTCCTGTGGAAAAATGCCATCACCCAGTGTCTGCTCTTGTTTTTCGGGGGTAAGCAAATCGCGCAGGGGTAGCGAATGGCGATAGGCGAGATCAGATGTGCCGTAACAACAGGCTTCTAATAAGGTAATACCGGGATCATTTTCTTCGGTATTGCTCCAGAGTTGCCCAGACTGTTGCTCAATGACCGTCTTAGCTTGAGTGAGTAAGGTCTCAAAGGCGATATCGTCTTTAACGATGGGAAACAGGGCGTCTTGATTATTCACTGTCTGCTCCTTTATTAGTGGAACTCTTTTCTGACCAAACCAAAATCAGTACTTCATTATCAGCAGCTTCTACACTGTCGCCGACTGCTCCTGCGGTTTGGGACGATTTTTTCAACGTTAAGTTGGTGACTCGTTCAACTAAAGGTGACTGCTGAATCGTGGCTAATAGTGGGTAGTAATCAATGCGATTACCGGTTGTGACGCCGATAGCGCTATCTTCCGCCCACGGCATATATTTTCGGCTGAGTTCCTGCTGTAACTGATGACGGCCGTAGTCGGGATTAACCCCTGTGACAAACACCAGTTGATAGCTGATCAGCACGTCAACGTAGGTGGGGTTGTCGATTTTGAGGGTGGTCCAAGGGCTACTGAGTTGGCTTATCCAGTCGGCCATTTCCGCCAGTCGGGCCGGGTTCAGGATCGGGCGTAGCGCATCATCGTTATCTTTGTAGCGACTGTCGGGGATCGCAATCAGTTGTTGTTCTTTCTGTGCCGGGATTTTAGTTAACTCACTGGCAGAAGGGGATTTAACATCAAATAAGCTGACGAATTGTTCTTTCAATAAAGTGACAATGTTATCCCAGCTCAGTACCCGGTTACGGTGGGACAACCGGGCAGAAACCCGTGTCAGAAAGGCTTGTTCTGTCTCTTCCGGGCGGCCGTTCCAGGATACCCAAGGCTGATTGATACTATCGATAGCAACTAATGCATTGACCGGTTGTTTAATACTGCCGGTGGCCAATCCGGTGATAAAGTGGTCAGTTTCAACGAGTTCTGCATTGATTAAGGTAGCTGTGGTGGAGTTGTACAGTATGCCTTTAATTTTTGGGTAATCCTGAGATTCAGCCTGATGGGTTATTTCTGCTTTCAGCCAGTATCGTCCTGTTGGCATCAGAGTTGCCTGATTTGACGCGTCCTGTGGCAGTAGTGTGCGCCAGGTACCTTGGTCAAACAGGTTATGGGTCTGGTCGTCAACTAGCTGATCCAATGAACCCCAAGTGTTGCTCTGATTGAGATAAAACCAGGATAAGTTGAGCGCTTTAAAGCCCTCTAACTGCCAATATAGCGATAAAGTTTGTCCCGGTAACACATTAGTGAAACCCAAATAGAGTGCGTCGTTAGTGAATGAAGGGGGGGGGGCGTTTGTGTTTGCCCAACCAAAAGGCGTCAGGGGATAAACCGAGTATTGCTCAGTTTTTACTTTAGCGCTGAATGTGATTTGTAACTCACTGATTTGTGGGGTATAGGGTAAATTTTTACCGGTCGGATCTTGCCAGTATTGGGTGTGCATAAAATCCTGCTCAGCCAATTCTATACGCACTGATGCAGGCCAGTCATTGGGGGATGGGCTATCAGTCACAGCGTAGTCCATTGCCGGTAAGGTAAAACTCAGGCTTTGTCCTTGTGGTGCATCGGTTCCGCCAAATAACGATGAGGTGCCAGTGAGCTGTTCTCTTTCCTGAGGTGTGACTAAATAGCCCTGAACTTTAAACGCACTATTATCAGGTTCAGGGGTGTACCCTTTATACCATGTTGAAAAACTGCTTGTCGGTAAGCCAACCCATTGAGGAGTCATCGTTAATGTTGCGTTTTCAGTGCCATACCATTCTGGGGCAACCAGATTAAAACCAGAACCCAGTGATGGTGATTGACCGAAGGGGAAGCTGGTGGTATCCGTCTGTTCGATACCACCATCAGAGGCATAGCGCACACTATGGTTGCCGTTAATCTTGATTTCAATACCGATAATTTTGGGCAACATGGGTTTCTGAGTAGTGCCTAGTTTTAATACCGGTATGTCGAATGTCATGCCATCAAGATTATCTGGCGGGCTGATAGGATCATCAGTGGATGATAATCCAAGCTCAATAGTGTTTTTGTTAGGACGATTAGGATTTACCGACAACGATAACCAGTGATCTCCTGTACTGATTTTAGCGGTGAGATGTTCAGTTTGACCTTCCCAATCGTTTTCCAGCGTCAATGTGATATGACGTTCTCCTTCGGGCATAGAAAATAAAGATGATGTAATCAGATAACCGGATAGCACCGCCACATCATTGGCTGTCGGGCTAAAAAGTTGAATACCATTTTCAGGTAATGCAATGTTATCTGAGAGGCTAAGAGGTATTGTCGATTGCCAGCTATCCTTATCTTTATCTTTCCGATACCAACGCAGGTCGGTCAGTTCCCCTTGATTCGCTAGTAAATCTGTTTCTGATGTATATTGTAATGGGTTGCCGACGCTATCCTGCCCGGCATCAAACAGGGTTCCTTTAGGGATAAGATATTCTGCGTTATCTGTATTTAAGGTAATGCCTAAAGCAACGCTATCCGCTTGGGCTTTTCTGGGGCTTAGTCCCAGTAATTCCCGGTAATAAAGATCGCGGTGTCGGGCCGGGAAGGTATTTAATAATCGGTTGGATGTTTCTAATAACTTTAAAAAAGCAAAAACAAAAGCTTGATGTGGCGGTAAAAGGCCATCTGCTTTATTAGCATGTTGGTAAATATCCTCTAATTCTTCAGGAGTATTTTCCTGAATAAAATAGAAACTATTCCAGAATTGATTTTTATCTTGATCGAAAGGGATTTTTTCAGCATAAGCTTTAAGCCAGTTTAAAATATCCAGTGTACTTCTTTCATCAAGTTTAAATACAGTATCTGGCACAATAGCAGAGAATTTATTATCTAACTCGGCTTGTCCCATATTTATTCCACCTGTTATTTAAAAATAGGGTTGAAGAGGTTATTTATCCGGCACTGACTGCATATTGGCTGGCAATAAAGCGGCCTTTGCCCATACTCGGCGTTGTCACATCTGGGCCAGTTGACGGATTATTAGCAGGTTGGGTCGGGGTAAAACGGGCGATAAATTGTTGCCCGACAACAATTGCTGTGGCGGGAGTACGACAAAAGTTTACCTGCTGGTTCGCGTCTAACTGGGCAATGGTGACTATGCCCATGCCAGGTATCGGATGGCTAGGGGTAATATATTGCGCTTGAAGCTGTACTTTTTTTTCGTCACCCACAATAACGATTTTTTTGCCTTGGATTTTGGCGTGTCCGCTGCCTCGAATGGTCGCAGGTCCCAGAATTGTGACTTGCCGGTTGCCAAACAATGGTTCGAATAGCAGGTTGTCGCCATCAATCACCAGTTGTTTACTCATAAGCTCACCTGTACCCGGCCTTCATTAACCTCAAGGACGCCTTCAATCTGTTGGTTGATGTCGCTGCCTCTCAACGCATAGGTAACCTGAACATGTAGAGTGCTGGGCAAGTTTGTTCTCTGGCTCACTTGAATCGAGGTAATTTCTGCGCGTGGTTCATAGCGTAATACCCGTTCTTCAATATGGGTTTGAATGTCTGCCATCAATTCATCACTGATATTGGCAAACAGGTAATCATTCAGACCACAGCCGTAGTCTTCACGCATAATTCGTTCACCGGGTTCCGTCAGAAAAAGAATATTTATACTCTGGAGAACATTTTGGGTGCCTTCTGCTATTGCTATGCCAGTCCGAGAGTTGTCTTTTATAGAAAACTGTGGCGGATCATCTTGGCTAACACGAAGGACACCTTGAATTTTTTGGCTGATTTCGCTGTCTCCTAAGGTATAGGTAACCAATATATTCAGGGGATTAGGTAAATTTGTTTGCTTACTTACCTGAGTAGATGTGATTTTTGCGTGGAAGTCGTAGCACATTACACTCTCTTTTATACAAGCTTGGATTTTCACTATCTGTTCAGCTTCGATTTTTTTTTCACTCAGATATTTATTCAGATCACTACTATAATCTTCATAAGGAATACGTTCACCTATAAAAAACTGTGGCGGAAATGCCCAGCCCCGACCATAAATATCGGCTAATATTTTGTTTGTCATTTCATTGCCTTATTATTGTGTTAAGTTAATCTTTGCTCCTTTAATATCTACCCCCGATTTTCCTGAGGCGGACAGGGATTTTTCGGCCTGTATTTTAATTTCCTGAGCATTGGTGATGAGGTTGTTAGCTGAATTAAGCGTGATATCTTTATCTTGTTGCAGAGATAATGTGTTTTTTCCGCTATTGAGCGCGACAGTTTTATCTTGATTATTGAACACTAAGGCCTGTTGATGATCTCCTTGTTTGATGACTAAGGTTTTCATTGGGTTTTTTTCACTGGGTTCTACCGGAGCTTTATTTTTCGGGTTGTGCATGGAGCCTAATATCACCGGGAAGCGCGGATCGCATTCAAAGAAACCGATAATCACCTCATCTCCTGGTTCAGGGTAGAAGCAAAATCCGCTTTCATGGCTGGCATAAGGCTTACCCAGGCGGGCAAAAAGTACACTGTTGGTTAAGTTTAACGCCGGTATCTTGACCGGAATACGTCCCAGTGACTGTCTGTCTGGTTGGTATTTTTCAACAATACCAACATGCAACTCTTTAACCGGAGGAACTGCCTGTTCTGCATCTGGCGGCATACCTAAGGTTAACCGGGTACGCCAGCCTTGCCGCTGATTAATTATCTGGCTCACGCCGGTGATAATCCCTTGACCATCCATCCCCTGACCAAAGCCATTCAGCGCGAGGACATCACCCGGCTGATAGCGGCTATCACCTTCGACTTCAAAACTACCGGAGACGTTATCACTTCGCAGGTTATCCATAATGCCTTGAGCAAGATATTTAGCTTGCTCATTATCCAGTGGATAGTTAAAAACCCATTGCCAGTCTTTATTGGTCAGTGTAGTTATGCTGTCTACCGCTAGTTTATTACTGCCAAGCCCACTATTCTTCACCTGAATTGTCTGAGACAGTTTTTGTTGGGTAATGTCCCAGGACTGTACACTCACCGTTTTGGGGCTGCGCTGGTTATCCCATTGCAAGTTTGCTTCAAACAGTACAATGTCCTGATCGTTGGTGCTCTGACGGATCGTATGTACAGTTGATTGATTCAGCGCTTTAGGTGTTATCAGTGTAACGACTTCATTGCCGGGCAGCAGCCAGGTATTAGTGGCGATAAGTCGGCTTTTTAAGAATGTCCAGTCATTACAGCGAAATTGCACCATTTGCTCATGCACGGTTTTGAGCTGAGGGGCCTGTTTTATCGTCGTTTGTATACCGGCCTGACTGAATAGCTTCTTGATAATCGCTTCATCACTTTGTTTGCTGAATAGCTGTGAGTGGAGGCCATCTGTTAATTTTTGCAATGGATGTTTTGCCGTCAAGGTCATCAGGCTGTCCTGGCCTTTGAACTTAAGTGCTTGCCGAACAATGATCCCTTTAAACAATATGGTTTTTTGGATCTGTACAATAAGTTCATTATTGGGGCGGCAGTTTGCCAGTTCAGCCTGTGCTTTGGCATCAAAAATATAGTTAGCATCGCCGGCGATACCCAGGGTGATGTTAACCGAGGGAATACCATTGATGTAGTGGTTTACTGTCAGGTTGATAGCAGTAAATTGATTGAGGGTTTTGCCGCTTATCTTGATGGTTATCTCAGGTATTTTCATGCCTTCTCCTGTGCTTGCAGTGTTTGCCCTGGGGTGAAGTCATCAAGATTATCCAGATCGTTTTGCCAGGCAAGGGAGAGATAATCAATGCCGCTTGCCAGAGAAGCGCCAGCGCCTAAGGCAATCAACGGCAGGGTGAGCATATCTGTCACACTGACTGCGGTGACCGGTGGTGATTTTAACTGCTGCTCAGTGGCCTGAATAACAAAGCTTTCGTCTGCAACCAAAGATAAAGTGGCACTGGCTCGCAGTGGGGTGGCGTCCCGGTCAAACAGGGTGTAATTAATGGTAAGGCCACTGGCCCGGCCAGCGAAATAGCCTTTGTTTTCCCAGCGCATTTTGCCCCATTTGATTTTCAGGAAGTGGGGCACATGGGTGCTGGCATCAATGGCGCATAAGGCTTTCAGGGTCGTCAGTTGTGTTTCTACTGGGATATTATTGCCTGGCATGGAAGCATCAAACAGCAGGACTAATGACAAGCCAGCCGGTGGCGATGACACATAGTGACTACTTTTTCTGGTATGGTTAACACTTTTATCCTGTTGATAATGGGTTTGATAATCGAGTTGAATGGCATTGGGGTTATACATCGCCTGTAAACTTCCCACGGAAATTTTCCCTTCCCGGTCTTTGAAGGCAGTCAGGGTGAGTTTGGACAAGCCGCGTTCAATTAAGCTCATAACGGCCTCCTGCTTCACGCAATGCGTCTAACACCTCCTGTTTTACCATCTCAATCAGACGGGCATTATCCAGCGCCTCCTGGGCTAATGTTCGCGGGGACAATAAGTCACTTGCGGAATCGGTAACTTTTGCCTGAATAATCAATTCTTTAATTTCGACAGTCATACTTTCACTCCTAACCAGCGCATATCCTGATAACGTAATTCTAGGGAATTCACCAAGACGGCATTGCTATTGGCATCAAAGTCGCCGGTGGACCAACGAACCGGCAGGGCGTTACTTAGCGTCCAGCTTGCCACGGGGACTGAATTTTCATTCAGCAGCATGATGACGACATCGGCATAAACCGTTTTTTCGCCGCGCAGGACGCGATCAAACATCAGAGTGAGTGGTGTCACCGTCATGACGCCGCGTTCCAGATGCAGACTGCCATGCTGGATTTTTTCGGCCAGCCAGACATTTCTGGCGTTTTCTCCACCTTGACTGTATTGGGTCGTTTGCAGTTCGCGGCTCAGGCCCGATATCCGCTGAAAGGCAATATCCAGTGGGCTAGGGATATTGTTAAACAGAAAACTGGCGATAAAACGGTGTGATACTGACGGGGTATAGAGGTTATGCATATTTTGCCCCTGTTTAGCTAGGTATGGTACCGGTACGAGTATCAAATGTCAGATTCAGCTCAATGAATTCCGCCGGAATTAACACGGCCAGTCTGATCTTGATGATCATCTTTCCGGCCCGCAGATCCGCTTCTCTCATTGATTCGTCAACGCCCAGTAATACTTCAAATGCTTGATCTTCTTGGGTGCCCCGTAGCCCACCCTTTAGCCATAACTGACGTAGCCAGTTGTGGGCTTGACCTTTGAATTTCATCCAGGTGATAGCGTTGTTGGGTTCAAAGACGAAGGCTCGGCCAAGTTGAGTCATATAAGCTTCGATATAGGAAACCAGACGGCGGGTCTGAATATAACGCCAGGGGGAGTCGTGGGTATTTTCCAACGTTCGGCATCCCCAGATCCTGATGCCTTTGCCGGGAAAGCTGCGGACCAGATTCAGTGAGGCGCCATCCGGGTTAAACAGGGCATTCGCTTCAATATAAGCGCGTACCGGGCTGATCACTTTGCTTAACGCGATGTTGGCCGGTGCGGTCCAGACGCCTTGTTGGTTATCGTTACGCTGGATGACGGCAGCCACTGCGGCGGTTGGTGAAAGCACGATAGGGTTTTGTGTATTATCCTGATAGGCACTTTTTAGCAGCGGCCAGTATACGACGCCCCATTGTCGATCAGCGGAAGAAAACTGTTGTAAACACTTAGCGGCTAATGTGGGATCGTCTGGGGCATCCAATAACCCCATGATACCGCGCCGGCTCTTGCAAAGATTGAGCACCGATTGCCAAAGTTGTAACCAGAGATCGCGTTGAGTATCGGAGATTTCTGTCTGATCAAAGCGGATAACATCTGGGGTGATAATCAGGGTAATGTCGTTCTCTGCGGCAATCGTTTGTGCCAGCCACGCTTGTTGCAGCGCAGTGATTAATGACGAAAAATCGCTTAATTGTTGCTCCGTACCCAGTGACAGCACATAAGCTTGCTGACCGCCGTTTTCAAAGAAATGGCGCACGGAATAGTACATTAATCCTGACTCAGGAAATGACCGGGCGAAATCGGCCAGGCTGTGGAGCTTGATAGCGGTTTTATCGACCGGCGATGAGGTATAACCGATAAAAACCGGTATACCGATAAACGAGTCATTTTGCTTTGGGAATATCAGATTTTCTGTGATGGTGACGCTCGGCTGTGTTATCTCCATTATCATCTCCTTAACGACTGAATAGACGCGGCGTTTAACCGCGTCCCGGCACAGTTACTGTGCTACATTTTGTGAAAACTGAAGGATAATAAATTCAGCCGGGCGCACTGCCGCCATGCCAATTTTGACAACCATTTTCCCTTGTTTAATGTCGTCGTCGGACATGGTGATATCTTTACCAATCTGGACAAAATAGGCTTCTTGTGGTTTGTTCCCCGCTAACGCTCCTTGCTGCCAAAGTTGATGGAGATAGTTGTCAATGGCTGACCGGACTCGTTCCCAAGTGGGTTGGCTGTTAGGCTCAAAGACGGCAAATCGCATTGCTTGCTTGATATCCCGTTCTGCCGCATTAAATAAACGCCGAACTGGAATGTAGCGCCAGTTGTCATCATCTTGCAGAGTACGTGCGCCCCACACGACAAAACCTTTGTGGCTGAAATAGCGAATAGCGTTGATGCCTTTAGAATTCATCTCCCCTTGTTCATCATCAGTAAGCCGTTCGGCCACATCACTAATCCCGTTAAGTGCAATATTCGCCGGGGCTTTCCAGACGCCACGGCTGGCATCCGTAGCGCAGTAGACTCCCGCCATGACTGCACTGACAGGAATGGTGTTGTCGCTGGAGGCCATTTTGTCCTGTATTGCTTGAACCACTTGTTGGTAGACAGTTGGGTTTTTCTCTTTGAGTTGCGCCAGGTTTTTGACTTCATCGGGTTTTGTTTTTGTATCTTCATAACCTGATACTGCTATCTGGCTATCTTCTGCTTGAATAAGTTGTGAGACTTTAACCGCCGGATAATACGTCGCGGTTTGTGATGTTACTTCAGTAATGAGTGCAGTGTTTTTATCCTTGTTGTCAGCGATAAGGAAATAGCCGGCATTTAATAAAGAGGTGAGGCTGCCATATATTGCTTTCTGGTTATAATCACTGTCTTTAAGGTAGACTATCAGTGTAATTTCTAAAGCCTGTTCAATTAATTCAGGGATTGATTCCAGAAATCCATCTGTTAACTTACTTGGTCGTGGCAGGATATAACAAGGCCCGCCACCATTTTGGAAATAAAGTTTTAGGGCATCACTACTGGTCGTGTAGTTAACTGTTTTCACCTCGTAAATGTAAGCGGGATCTTTATTGCCTGCATCAACAGAGATATCGGGAGTAGCAACGACTGCTGTATTGCCTTTAACGCTCTCGAAAAGAGTTGGGGCAGGCGTTGAAGCCGGTTTTGTTGGTTTAATTGCGATTGATGTAATACAACCCGCATTGAACAGATTAGTAAAATCCAGCCAGCTATTAACGCGTGTTACTTGTGATATTAGGTTGGTTTTTTGGGGTGAAAAATCGCCAATAAAAACGGGTATTGCCGTGTTCCCCTGACTAACAGAAAGGTTTAATGACGCATCTTCTTCAATATAGACACCAGGATAAGTTGGTATTGTTGGCATGTTGCCTCCAATTATTGAGCGGTGTTCTGTGTAAACTGCAAGATAATGAACTCTGCTGGACGAACTGCTGCCATACCGATTTTGATGATCATTTTTCCCTGGTTGATATCGTCATCGGTCATGGTGATACCTTTGCCAATTTGAACAAAGTAAGCGTCATCTGGTTTATTTCCCGCTAAACCACCTTGTTGCCACAGACTATATAGATAGTTATTGATGGCACTGCGTACTCGTTCCCAAGTCGGTTGGCTGTTGGGTTCAAAGACCGCGAAGCTCATGGCGTTTTTAATGTCCCGTTCCGCGCTGTTAAACAGGCGTCGAACCGGGATATAACGCCAGTTATCTTTGTCCTCAAGAGTACGAGCGCCCCATACCAGTGTGCCGCTCTTAGGAAAGGTGCGGATCATATTTAGTGCTTTACCTTGGTTGTATTGTGCTTGCAGGTCATCGGTTACCGGATATTTAGGTTGTAATCCACCTTGAATAGCCACGTTAGCCGGTGCTTTCCACACGCCACGGGTGCTATCGACAGAGCAATAGACACCAGCAATAGCAGCACTTGGGGGAATATCGATAGTAGTCGTCCAATCGGCGGTTAACCAGGGGTAGTAAACGGCAGCAAAAGGATTTTGGTCATAATCGCTGTTGGATGTGCCATCGGATTTTAACTCTGTGGTAGGACCATCAAAAATAGCAAATAAACCTTTGCCCGGTTTGCAAAGTGTACTTACAGCAGTAGTAATATTCTCTCCGGCAGCAACCAGCAATGTGACATCATCCAGCTTTGGAACTTGTTTTTCTAAATCTGTGGTTTGGACCAGATAGCAATATCCACCACCGTTAATAAAATAAGCGTGCAGTGAGATATCAAGTGTATTGGCAGGATCAAATTGTTTATTTTTTAGTGTCAGATATTCCAGCCAGTTACTAATGCGAATATAGGGCTTGCCTGATATTAATGGATTGTCACCTGCGACAGCAAAAACAGGCACTGCTGTTGCACTGGAACTAACGGAGAGTGACAGCGAAGCGTCTTCTTCAATATAAACACCGGGGTAGGTTGTTATTGTGGTCATAAAATCTCTCCTTATTAAGCTGCTTGAATGGTTACACGATCTGCTGTCAGTGCTATTTCCTGAACAGCGATTTCATTGCTGGTGGCATCAAAAGAGGGGGAGGTGAATGACGTTGGGAATGCATTAGCCACGTTCCAGGTCATTAAGATTTCGGTGCCAGCTTCATTGGTCAGGCTAATTGCAATATCTTTCTTCTCAACTTGATTAAGTTGAATAGAATTAATCCAGTCAAACAGTTTGGTGTCGCCAGGGAAGACCCCCTTACGCAGGGTAATATTGATAGATTGACGTTGGCCCGGCATTTTATAGTAATTACCGATGCCATCTTTATATTCGATGACATCATAATGAACATCAAGCCCGGAAACGTTGTTAAATGGGATTTGTTCGTCACCGACTGAAACAACAAACCGATAAGTAGGAATGGGATATTCAACAGCGATTTGTTCTGAATTTATAGCCATGATTCTTCCTTTATTAGTTATTGATGTTTAAAATCTAAGAAAAGCTCTATCGTTTTTTTACTAGCACTGAAAATATGGATATGGCTACCGCAGCAACATGATTTTTAAAGGTTATTATTCATGATGGATATTTTTTGATTTGTGGAAATAATTTTTATTTTATTCTTATCATTAATTAATAAAGTGATTCAAGATGGATTTTTTAATAATGTTACAGAACCGACATTTTTATATGTTCATAGCAAGTTTTTCATTATTTTAGTTTGGAATAGATTAAGTCTGATTATTGAAAACGGTGAGTGATATTAAGTACCTGTGACTTTTTTATTTCACTATGAAGGAAGAAGTTTATGATGAGTTAATTATCTGGAGTAAACTTTTATTGGGATATCTGCTGTGCTTAAAGTTAATAACACTTACCCAATGTTTGAGTACACAGCCCAGTAGATATTTATGAGAAAAATTTTTCACAAGGAAAGAAAATATAAAAATCTTGATATTTTATTACAAGTGACTATTAATTATATATGTGGTTTTGGTTTTAATATGCTTTCCCTTTAATTAATAATTTCAAGATAATGTTAATAGTTACCTATCAGTTTAAAGTTCAACAAATAGCGATTTGTAAATAATGTTTGTGTAATGTTTCTGACTTAAGAAATTTTTATTACTTCATAGGAAAAATTATGACTCTATACAAAAGAATATTTATTTTTTTTACCATACTGCTCACCCCTATAATTTCATGCCTTGCTGATACGAAACTGGATACGTTATCTATAGATGATTATAAGGCTGTATCTGAACTTTTAGATAGCATTAAGGTAAATAATAAACCTAAAGTGATCAATCTAACTATTCCATCTCATAAAAAGGGGTATATAGCACTGTTACGCTACAGTGGTATTACTGAACAGAAGTATCCTGATGTTTTTAAAGATATTGAGACGATAAAAGCAAAGCAACATGCACTGATTAAGAGTGGGAAATCGCTTGAAATACATCGCTCGAATAAAGATCCGGAAAATTTTTTCGGGCAGCCTGTAATCATACCTTCTAAAGGTTATAAATCAATTTCAGCTACAGTTTTTAATTCTCTTTACTATCCTGACTCTTCCGTTCCTTCATCGTTCCAAGACTCACTTGTGGTTTTTGCACTTGATAAAGATAAAAAATCTAGACAGGTAATCGCATCAGGTTCAAGCAGTATAGAGGGTAAGGTAGTACGGAGCCATACAACAGAAGCCGTTCCTGGAGAAGATATACTTGATGGTATTAATAATCCTAATCAATATTCTGTTATCGCTGTTGCAACATATCAGGGAAAAATAAATGGAATAAGTATCAGTGACGGGCCAATTATCATGAAATCAAATATACTTGATTTCGACGATGCTCCAAAAGAGATGTGTAACACGTCACCTAATGCACCTGATTATGTAAAAAAGAAGATATGTAACACGGACCCCGGTTATAAGGAGTATTTGCAGCATATACGCCCTATAATCGTTTGCTTAAATAGAGCAAATCCTGAACACGGAGCTCCCGATGCTTGCGATTATGGTCCAATGACGCCAGAGATACCATATAGTAATACACATATCAACATGGAAATCATTGGCAGTGTTGAATTCGATGACTATATCCTGATTGATGAGAATAGAAAGCCTAAGGGAACCAAGAGATTACCAATAAGCGCAGAGTTGACGCTGGTTGGCCTTGATACTGGTGGTGGATGTAAAGCAAGAGAAATTGATGAAAATATATTTTGGGAACATGTGACGGTTGATGAAAGCGGTAAAAGATTGACATGGGATTTCTCCAAAGGCTCAGGTTACGCTGATTTTGGGGAAAAATGCTGGAAGAATAACGAGAGGTATGTATTGGATTTACAGGCTAATATTCTCACAACTCCTGATAAGTCTGATAAGGAAGCATCTTTTATTCCATTCACTTATACTAATAGGGACGGAAGTACTCCGTCTGATTTACAATTCATTTACCCACCCATTAACATCCAATATGGTTGTATTGCTGAAGGTACATTAATAGATATGGCCGATGGTTCTAAGAAGAAGGTTGAAGATATACGTTCAGGCGATAGCGTTTTAACAAAGCAAGGCGGTGTATTACAAGTGAAAAGCCGTATTGTAGGTCACGATACTGAATTTGTTGATTTAATTTATAATAACGGTGAAAAAGTTTCATTGACGCCAACGCATCCTGTTGCAACATTACGAGGAATAGTCAAAGCCGATGAACTTAAGATCGGTGATACTATATATACACGTGATGGTCAAACTACCCTTAGCTCAGTTAAATTGAGAAACACAGATCCATTAAACGTATATAATTTCGTGTTAGAAAAAACAGATGATAAAAGTGAATTGTTACCTGAAGATGCTTTGCTTTTTGCTGGTGGCATTTTAGTCGGTGATAATAATCTGCAAAGAAAGGTATCGATAGAAAATTGATATTTTTAAGAGACTGTAATTTTAATTGTCAGTATTAAACTGCGCCACCTCCTAATGGAGGTGGTTTTTTACTTATAGTTTTGCTGAATAATAAATGGTCAGTCAAAGAACCACACCCTCCGATTTAAGATATCGGTTTAGAGTTTATTTCGTTCCATTTAAGCTTAAATTCCCTATTCCTTTCTCAATAAATAGCGAGCAAAAATTCTCTGTCGGCATTTAAAAAACCTTGGTTAATGCAAGGCGTTTTTCTTCAACAAAGAATATTCAGAGTTGAGCACTGTTGTATGCCCCATTTTTACGAAAATGTGATCTGTGACAGGCTCAGTACAACAGTAAGTCTTAACAACAATCTAATTTTATATATAAATAATTCTTATTTATTGTCATTTGCTGCTAATTGACAGAATGAAATCCATTGACTTTTTAATGAGCTGTATCATTAGTTTTAATCGATACTTTCGATCTAAATTAATAAATTCGATAGTTTTTATCGATCGATTGTGTGATTTTTGAACGATTTAAACAATTTTATTTTCTAAATGATAACTTATAGTATTAATTTCATAACGAAATATTGAAATTTTATAAATACTTTTATCAATTAAATCATAACGCAAATATTTTATTTCTTTTGTAAGTATATGAGTGATTAGCAAATAACAGTTCTTAAGTACGAGTTGTAACACATCTATATTTCGATTTTGGAGTTATCAGCATGAATAAGAAAGTCAATGTATTGCGTGGCGCCAGGTATCAATTAGGTTTTACGCTGATTGAAGCATTAGTTGTGATGATTGTTGGGATTGTGATATTAGCCGCCGCCGCCGCGGGGATTGGTAAGTTGTTTCGGGCTTCGGAAATTTCAACCGAATCGTCGAATATTACTCAGATGGCCGCAAATTTGAAATCAATTAAAAATGGCGCCAAAGGTTATGACAGCTTGGATAACAAGATTGCCATCCATTATAAGGTTGTTCCGGCCAATATGACTCAGGATGGTAAGTCCGGGATTATTTTTAATAGTTGGAATGGCAAGGTAATCATTTCTCCGGGAGATACCACCGCTCAAACCTTTAAGATTGAGTATCAAAATGTGCCTGATGAGGCTTGCCAGCAACTTTCGTTGAAATTGCGAGTGGCGGGTTGGTCGAAAATGACCGTGGGTGGTGGAGGTGGGAAAGGACAGCAGTCAGCCACGGAAATTAAACCAGATTCGACTTTGGCGCAAATTGAAGCGGCGTGTAATGCCAATGATGCGAATACCGTGACGCTTGTTTCTGCCAGTTAGAGTTTGATTGATGTTTTGATGTGGATGTGTGGCTTGGCAGGCTCGGTGAAGGCTTCTCAAGCTGCATTTTCTTGGTGAGGGAAGTTGCCGGTTTCTCTGGTTCTGTTGTTGTTTCCCTTATCTAATCGTTGTGTGCTGAATCTGCCGGGAGATCATCATGATGATAGGGTGGTTGCAATCTTCTACCGGGTGTTTGGTCCTGGCATCCGGGTTGCTAGGGCTGTGTGTCGGAAGTTTTCTTAATGTGGTGATCTGTCGCCTGCCGATGATGATTTTCTCTGAAATCAATAATGAGTCTGTCAGCTTTAATCTCTGTTTTCCTGGTTCCCATTGTCCACGTTGCAGCCACGTGTTAGCGGCCCGCGATAACATTCCCCTGTTGAGCTATTTGTGCCAGAAAGGACTCTGTCGATACTGTAAGGGTGCGATTTCTATACGTTATCCACTGGTTGAAGGCACGGTAGCGGTGCTCTTTTCCTTACTGGCTTTGGACTTGGGTTGGAGTTACTCGTTGTTGGGGTTTTTAGTGTTCAGCTCGATGTTGGTCGTACTGGCGGTAGTCGATTTCGAATATATGCTGCTGCCCGATCAACTGACACTTTCTTTGTTATGGCTAGGGTTGCTGTTTAATTTGTCATCCGCCGGTTTTGTCGCGTTGCCTTTGGCTGTCATTGGCGCAGTTTGGGGATATCTGTTTTTCCGGCTGGTTGAGTGGATCGCCCGGCGATTGACTCGACGCGATGCATTAGGCATGGGAGATGCCAAGTTTCTGGCGGCGCTCGGTGCCTGGTTAGGGTTGGAAGCGCTGCCAGTAGTGATTTTGCTGGCGGTGGAACTCACGCTGGTAAGTTATCTGGCAATGCGGTGGTTACGCAGAATTAAAACACCGCAGATACCTTTCGGGCCAGGTCTGGCAGTAGCTGGATTGATTGTCGCGCTTTGTCATCGGTAGCTAGCCGTGGTGCAGTTTTATAATAGAAGGGCTGTTTATGCATGATGGTAAGTCTGTATCCATATTGATGATACGTCGTCGTAATGCCGGTTTCACTCTGTTGGAAGTGACGATTGCACTTATGGTACTGGCGTCAATGATGGTGGTTGGTGTGATTTATCTGAATAGGCAGAGTGATATGTTGGTGAATCAGGTGGTAGCCGGGCAAATCCAGCACCTCGGCGATGCCGTAGTGGATTATGTGAATAATAATTACACCGCTTTAAGTCAAGGACCCACGTCAGCACCAATCCATTGGGCGGAGATGCGTCCTTATTTGCCCCCCGGATTGGATCAAAATACAGTCAATCCGCTTGGTCAGAAATATGATGGCGTATTACGTGTCGTTGTGCTGCCTAATGGCAAAAAACGCATCGATCCGCTGATTTACACCGTTCCAGCAATAGAAGGCGGAAAACAGCCGGATGTGGCGGAACATGCAATGAAAATCGTGCAATTGATTGGCGTTGGCGGCCTCTATCTCGATTACCGGGATCGTGACAGTAACAATCCAGTCACTTATTGGAACAGTTACGGTCAGGTCGATTCCCTCGAATCTTTTGCTGGTTTTTTCAATGAACAACCTACTGAAATTGGACGCATTTTTTACGCTCCATTTGTGCGGGATGCATCAACTTATGGTCCCGGTACCTTGGCCGGTGATTTGCTTCATCGGCAAAAAATAGATGGGCATCCAGAGTGGAATAAGATGGAAACCAGCATCAACATGGGGGGCAATCACCTTGATCAGGTCGATACGCTGTCGATGCAAGGGAGCGGTGTGGTTGATGGGGTGAATAAGGTCGCTTTCTCTTCCCGTTTTCAGCAAAAACAATCTTATATCGCGCAAGGTAATGATGGCGCGATGGTTGTTAATCCAACACATGGCACGCTATTTATTTTGGATGGTAATGCTAATCCCGCTAGGAAAGGCACTTTGGCTGCCGGTGATGTTCATGCAGATCAGAACGTGGTTGTTGGTAATAACCTGGTGATAAATACGAAAACGGGCAGTTTTGCCGGTAGGGGATGTCCAGCGTTAGGGAGCGTATCCATGAGTAAACAGGGAGAGTTGTTGATTTGCCAGCATGTGGGTTTTGGTATCCCGATTTTGCAATGGAAAGATGTCGCAGGGAATAAACGATTGTTTGAAAATCAAATGGTTATGGGAAGTGGTGACGGGCCTGCGTCAGGGATGTCGTCTGCTGTGGCGGGGAGGAGAGATACCGATTATCTCAGTCGTGGCGGTAAGGAAAGCAGCCAGCCCTTTTTGAACAATTCAGATTCTCCTGTGTTGGTGACGGCTTCCATACCATCCCTTTCTCATGGTTATCACCGGCGTTGTGTGTTGGCGGTGTATGAAATGAATGTGCATGGTAACGACCAACAATATAACTTTCCGCTGGTTTCTCAGGGAGCGGGGTTGATGGATAATTCCGGCGCTAATGCTCGTGTCACTCTACGAGAGGCAGCGCCTTGTGCCGTGACATTCATCGCCAAGCCGCATAGGAAATATAATATTATCAGTATGTTACACGCTGCGTACAGAGTACGGAAAACGGAGGACAGAAAACAGAGTATAGGGAGCGGATGATTGGCTGTATCCAATGTTGATTTTTCTGGTGGGTGGATTTTTACGTTTTTAATTTGCGGAGAACGAAAATGTGGCCATTAGCGATTGTTAGCGTTGTCGTTGTGTTTTTCATGCAACTGATTTTTGGTCAGTTGTTACATGAAGTGCGTGTGCAGTCAGTGCGTGCCAGGACAGATGTCGCAGCGTTGTTTCGTAGTTATGCTTCAGCCGGTGTGCAATTACTTAATCATCATTCTCAAGGAAAGATCAGGCGCCGGAATATGCAGCAGGCATTAACTGCTTTGCATATGGAGTGGGTAAACACCGGTGCCTGGTGTGACAACTTTTCCAGTCAGTGTCTTTGGGGGGGATTTATTTCAGGGGCCCATGTCTATATTTTCCGCAAAAATATCAGTGCTAGTGACAATGTGTTGTTGCACGGGGCTTTCGCGGAATTGCTGAGATGGGGAGCAGAACCCGATCAGATAGGTTTCAAGCGTGGCTCTTGGCTTATCGATGGCAAGGGAAAACGCATAGAAAGCCAACTTGCCAGACGATTACCGGGTGATGTTCGGGAATTTGTTTCTGACGGAGCGCTGGTGGAAATATTGTAGTTGCTATTCCGCAAGCGGGCTTTCTTCGGGTAACTGACCCATTAATGGGTTGTTTGGCGACTTATTTTCCTTTGGAGAAAGATCGATGAATAAAATAATCGCATCTGTTTTTATGGCGCTTGTCTCTCTGTCAAATGTCGCCGTTTACGCTACACCTGTGCCAACATCGGTTCCTCTGGCGGCAGTGTGGACAGCAACGTCGGGGCAAACGCTGCGTGATGTTATACAAGCGTGGGCCAGTAGGTCCGGTTATGAGGTGGTGTGGGATGCTTCCTATGATTTTCCGATTCGGGCTAATCTGCGTTTCAGTGGCACGTTCATTCAGGCGGTGAGTGCGTTGTTCGACGCCTACACAATGGCGAATCGCCCTTTCAACGTCGATATTTATCAGGAACAGCGGCTTGTCCATGTTCAGGCTCAGGGGTAATAACATGTCTATTCAGTTTTTGACGTTTTACAGAGGGTTATTGTTGCCCTGTGTAGCCGTTGGACTGTCAGGTTGTGCGGCA
The DNA here is from genome assembly GCF_042879335.1 of Photorhabdus sp. RM96S. Taxonomy (NCBI): domain Bacteria; kingdom Pseudomonadati; phylum Pseudomonadota; class Gammaproteobacteria; order Enterobacterales; family Morganellaceae; genus Photorhabdus; species Photorhabdus sp. RM96S. Next base: position 65,101 of record NZ_JBHFKT010000003.1, read on the forward strand.
ATCGCTAAGGTCGATCAGCAGGCAGATACCGAGATGGCGCAGGCGACTGAGGTTATTCAAGGATTACGTGATAGTGCCGCCGCAATGTCGGTACATGTGCATGAACATGGTTATTGGGTGTCAACTAAGGAGATCCCTTCGAAGAAGGAGAGTGAAACCGTCTCTTGTCGGTTGACCCTTGAGGAAGCTGAGCCGATTACCTTGGGTGAGTTCGCGGATAAGATTAAACGTATTTGCGGTGTACCGGTGGTGATCAGCGCCGATGCCCGGCTCGCTGTCTATCCCGGTTCGACATCGGGTGAAAAAGGGAGTGAGGGGGGAGTTGTGGTGGTCAATTCAGGCACACAGCCGGTATCTGGAGAGGGGGAGCCGGAGGTGTTGAAAATTCATGTGAATTGGCATGGATCGCTAGTGGGGTTGCTCGATTCGGTTGTTTCGTCGTCCGGTTTGCATTGGAAAGTACATAATGGCGCAGTGCATATTTTCAAGACAGAGACGCGGGTGTTTCAAATATATGCATTGCCGGGTACGGATGCATTGTCTTCCAGCGTGACTGCGACGACGAGTGCGACGTTCGGCAGTGGAGTCAGTGAGGGTGATAGTGGTAATAGCGGTAGTACTCAAACCCTTGCAACTTCTTTGACACGTTCGGTGATGGATGAGATCCAAAAAACGGTATCAGCCATGCTGACGCCGGGGGAAGGTAAGCTAACTCTATCGATGGCGACAGCATCGTTGGCGGTAACCGATTCACCCGAAGTACTCGATAGGATTAAGGATTACATTGATCAACAGAATAAATTGCTGACCACCCAGGTGGTGCTTAATGTCAAGATCCTGAATCTGACTTTCGATCGCACTGATCAGTATGGTGTCGATTGGTCGCTAGCTTATAAAAGTGCTCGTATAGGATTGAGTAATGAGAGCAGGAATAGTGTTAGTGATGACGGCGGAATCAGTACCAATATTCACATCCTCAAAGGGCCATTCAGTGACAGCGCTTTGCTAATTAAGGCGTTATCAGCGCAAGGTAAAGTATCCATAGTGACTCAACCCTCTGTGACTACGTTGAATTTGCAGGCAGTACCAATGCAGGTGGCAACTCAGACCGGTTATGTTGCATCCATTTCCAATACTTCAACGCCACAAGTCGGTACTTCGGTGGGGATTGAGCCTGCAACAGTGACGACGGGTTTTAATATGTTGATGCTGCCTTATGCTATGGCTGACAAGCAAATATTGTTGCAGTACAACATTAGTTTGAGCGATTTAAAGAAGCTGGAGAAATTTGGCAAGGAAGAGACCGGTCAGGTGCAGTTGCCGACGATAGATTTACGCGCATTCAGTCAGAAGGTGCGGCTGCATTCTGGTGAAACGCTGGTGTTATCAGGGTTCGAGCAACAGTCGGATACCAGTGATCGCAGTGGTTTAGGTAGCCCGGATAATCAGCTCTTGGGAGGGAGCCGTCAGGGTAAAAGGAATCATAATGTGATCGTAGTCATGATTACGCCTATAGTGGTAGATTAAAAGATGACCGAGATAGGCGTGGAGCATGTCATGCAAATCAAGTTATGTGGTAAGACTCTGGTGGCTGGCATCATCTGGCGGCCGCCGGTAGCTGTACTGGCGCGGGCTAACATGCGCAGAAATGGGATTGCAGCGGGGTTTACCCTAGCCGTTCGCCATCGTGTTGGACGAGGTGTTCAGGTCGGTTATGCGCCAAAGGAGGCAGGAGAACCCGGTTATTATTCATTGGCTGCTGTCTTGGCTAAAGTGGTGGATAAATCTAACTGGATCGGTGCGTTTCGTTTGTCTGATGCGTGTTATGCGTTAGTGGCAGTACATCAGGGTGCAATCATGGCTGGACGTGATTTGATCGGAACTCGCGAAGAGATCGAGACGAAGTTGCGTGAGACGGTACAGCTAGTCGAGGATGCTAATGGGGTGTGGCATGCCATCTATGCGCCGAAGGAGTTTGAATCGCTGTGGCCGGAGATGCCATTAGAGCAGCTATTATCGAAATCGATATTGAAAAAGTCTGTCGGTCAGCTAGAAAGTTTAACCGGTGAAATGTCGAAGTATCAAATTAAGGTCTTTGTCATGACCGCCGGTTTAACACTTTTGTTGGGGGGCGGTTGGTGGATGTGGCATACCTATAAGCAGAATAGGGTGGTGGAACTACCTGATTTACCCCGTGAGGTAGTGGAAGCCCTACCACCGCATCCGTGGCTTGCACAACCGCAAATGGCATGGCAATTCTCTACATGGAAGAGGGTGTTAGCCAGAGTGCCCTTGTCGCTGGCAGGTTGGCAGGTTGAATCGATTAGCTTGGATACTGATACGGTTTCCGTGAGCTATCAACGTCATGAAGGCATGCCGATCAATATCTTTCAGGTCGCTGCCATCAATATTTTCCGAGCTGGTCCGGTTATCTCCAATGGGGGAGAACAAGCACAGGTATTGATACCGATTGAGCAGCAGAGTGAGGATCAGGCAGGTAATGATGATGTATTGCAGTCATCCGATCAGGCGTTGGTTGAATTGATCTCTTATTTTCAGGCGCTAAATTTGCCCCCTCCGGTTTTGACTGAGAGTGCTTCCGTCTTGCCCCCACCACCGCCTCCCAGAGCAGAGGGAGAGACACAGGTGTGGGCCAATCCTGATTGGCAGACTTATAGTTGGACGCTCTCTTCTCAGTTACCTCCAGATGCTTTGTTTTCAGGTAAGCCTTTCCCTGGACTGAGGGTCACTAGTGCCAAAGTGGTGTTAGCTGATGGTTTCCCTCAGTGGGAACTCAATGGAGTTTTCTATGCAAAAAATTAGTCAGTTTATGATCAGTCTGTTGATGGTGTCGGTATTTTCGTTGGCATATGCACAAGTATCATCCACTGAGCGTTCAGCAATTCAGGCGAAACCTGTTGCACAGAAACCGGTATTGTCAGAGGTGACGGCGAACAATAGCGTTGCTGCGCAATTGGAGAAATTACAGACGGATGTGATGTTACTTAAAGCCGAAACTGCAAGGGCAAATGCGCAGGCTGAACTCGATAAAATTTCCAGAATCGTGAATAGAGGCAGTGTTGTTAATAACGATTTGCCTTTAGTCAAGTCAATCTTTGGACGTAACGGTGTGTTGATTGCCACGCTCCGGTTTCGTTTGGGTGGCATTATGGATGTGAAAGCGGGTGATTGGTTACCGAATGGTTATAAGGTGATCCGCATTAATTCCGGGGTGGTGACTTTCGCTAAACAAGGACGATGCTATGACGTGGGCCTTACCGCAACCAATGATGCATCGTTGTTAGATAGTCTTGATTTAATGGTAGCGCCACCGTTGCCGTTAAGTCGTTAATTGCTGAGTAGGCGGTTTCCTATGGAAATAACAAGCTCCGATCTGCTGTGTATGGTCAGGCAGGGCGCAAAAGTTTTATCCGCCCTGAGCGGCGCACTTGAAATCGAGTCAGCGAACCGTAGTTTGATCTGTCTGATTGAGTTGCCTCAGCAAAAGGGGCAGTGTGTGCTGGCGGTATCTGCTTCCCATCGCCTTGATCCCCATGTGCTGGCCTATGAGGAAACCGTTAAAAGACACGGTCTTACCTATCAGATTGTCACCTGTGGAATGGGGAGCATATTGGAGTTGTACCGTCTTAACAAAAGCCATAATCATAGTCATGGGTTAGGCGGAACGGAATCCGATGTTCAGCGTTATATCATTCGCTTAATTGGTGAAGCCACTGAGGAGCGCGCGTCGGATTTACATATCATCGCTCGTCATAATTATTGTGAGGTTCGTTGCCGTATCGATGGTTATTTACGGCCAGTGGGACAGTTGCGCCCAGAGGAAGGATTGCGGCTGTGTGCGACGATTTACCAAAGTATGTGTGATGTGGCGGAGCCGACTTTTAAGCCGATGCAAGCACAGCGTGCGCGAATGAAGGATGAATTTCTTGCCGAGTGCGGGCTTTCTGGGGCACGAATTAATACACGTCCTCTTGATCGTGGCATGTTAATGGTGTTGCGATTGCTGTACGCGGATAGCCCCGGAACCGTGCGCACCTTAAGCGATCTTGGCTATTTGCCGGAACAGTGTCAGATATTGGAAGCGCTGATGGACCATCGGGCCGGTGTGGTGCTGCTATCCGGCGCGACGGGTAGCGGCAAGAGCACCACTTTGAAAGTCGTGATGCAGAAGATGATAACCGAGCAAGCTGGCATTCATCTGCTGACACTTGAAGACCCTCCTGAATATGAGATTGAAGGGGCTAATCAATCGCCCATCACCGGTGATCGTGGTGATAGCGTGGTTATCGAACAAGAATGGGCAATGGCAATCGCTGATGCAATGCGACTCGATCCTGATGTAATTATGGTCGGTGAGATACGCGATGCAGTGACGGCAAAGATGACTTTCCGGGCAGCCATGACCGGCCATCTTATTTGGACCACGATACATGCAAACGATGCGTTAGCGATTTTGCCCCGCTTGCAGGATGAGGCGGTAATGGAATCACTGTTAATGGATTCGCGGTTGGTCATCGGCTTAGTCAGTCAATCGCTGATTCAGGTGTTATGCCCTCATTGCAAAATTCCTTTGCAAGGGCATGAGCAAGAACTCTCCGAGCGTTTGTTGAAACGGCTAAATCTTTATTGTCAGCCGGAATCGGTTTGTCTACAGGGGAAGGGTTGTGACTATTGCAAACAGTGCGGTACCGTGGGCCGAACCGTCGTGGCGGAAGTGGTTCAGACTTCTCCTGGCTTAATGCAAGCTTATCGAACCGGTCATCATCATGAGGCAACCCGATATTGGATTACGGAGATGGGCGGTATCAGTAAGATCGACGCACTTATTCGCAAAATAAATGACGGAATGATTGATCCCCGTGCCGGAGAGCGTGTGATGGGGCCGATTGTCCCGGTGGGCTATCAAATCGAGTAAAACGATATGTCAATGACCGATTTTGTTGCAAGACTGAACTATCGAATGGCGAAGATACAGTTCAGTAAGAAAGTGCGGGCCCGTTTCTATGAGCATCTTATTATGATGCTAGAGAATCGTGTCATGCTGATTGATGCATTACGTGAAATGTACAATGTTGCCAGCAATGAAGGCCATAAGCCTAACGGTGGTTATGCGTTGGTGTTGAGTAGTTGCTATGAATCTGTGAGTCAGGGCAGCACCTTGTCAGAGAGTTTGCAACAATGGATTGGTCCTAATGAAGTGGCGGTGATTGCCGCGGGTGAGCGCTCCGGTGATATACGTAGTGCTTTCACGGATGCGATCGCCATGATCGAAGCGGGTAGTAAAATTCGTCGTGCGGTTATTGGTGCATCTATTTATCCTGCGGTACTCATTGGGATGATATGTGTATTGTTGCACATTGTAGCAGGCAGTCTGGTACCGAAATTGGCTGCGGTTTCCAAGCCAGAAACTTGGGATGGTGCGGCTTATACCCTATATTTGATGGGAACATTTGTTAATGACTATGGGCTGTATTCACTGATATTCCTGGTGATATTGTTCATGTTAGTAGCATTATCGTTACCTTTTCTTGGGGGACGATTGCGAACGGGACTTGACCGGTTTCCACCGTGGTCACTGTACCGAACCATTCATGGCAGTATGTTTATACTGAATGTATCGTTGTTGATCCGTTCAGGGATGATGTTGCAATCGGCACTGGAATTGCTGCTGGAACAGGCGGGTTCACGCTGGCTGTATGTGCGTATCGCTGCCACGCTTGAACACATCTCAATGGGGGCCGGTTTTGGTGAGGCGTTGCGCGATACCGGTTACCGTTTTCCTGATAATGAGGCGATCAGTTATCTGCGGTTGTTGTCACGGTTACAGGGATTTGATCAGTCAATGGCAAAGTTCGCACGGCACTGGCTGGATGAAACGATCATTAAAGTCCAGATCGTGACGCGTGGGTTCCTGTTCGTTTCGATCCTCATGATCGGTGGTATGTTGATGCTGGTGGTTACCGCGGTGTCTGGCATTGAGAATGCCATTGAGCAGTCGCTCTCTCTGCCCTCTGTTTAATGTCGAGGCTAACTGATGAAAATTCGCCAAGACATGGAAACTGAAACTCGTGATACATGTCGCGAGAAAGTGCTGGATGAGCTGAGAAGAGCTTGCGGACCGATTATCCTCCAAGCGCTTGATGACAAGGATGTGGTGGAAATAATGATTAATCCTGATGGAAAATTGTGGATTGAATCGTATAACCAAGGCATGAGTGAAGCGCAATCTGATTTTCCGGTAGAGGCGTCAGAGCGGATTTTACTGATTTCGGCAGCACTGCAAAAATCGGATATTGGGACTGATATGGGCCTCATTGAAGGGGAATTTCCGTTGGGGAGTGCGCGTATTGCCGGTGTCTTGCTTCCGCTGGCAAATGCGCCGACTATTGCCATTCGTAAACACTCTCCGGTGGTATTATCGCTGTCTGATTACCGCAAAAGCGGCATTATTAAACCGATAGGCGTTACCGCCATGCGGTTGGTATCCGGGATAGCGAGCTATAAACGCAGTTTTGAACATCCCATTGAAGCAATTCGCGAAGCCGTGGTTATGCGTAAGAATATTCTAATCGTTGGGGGGACCGGCAGTGGGAAGACGACGCTAGCTAATACTATTTTGTACGAGATTAGTCTGCAATGCCCGCATGACCGTATCGTGGCGATTGAGGATACGATGGAATTACAGCTTAACAATGCTAACCGAGCGCTGTTACGCACTAGTCAAGATGTGGATATGCGCCGTTTGTTGCGGACTACGATGCGTTTGCGTCCAGATCGTATTGTAGTGGGGGAGATTCGCGGCGGTGAAGCTTATACTTTGCTCAAGAGCTGGAATTCCGGCCACCCTGGAGGGGTAACAACAATGCATGCTAATTCATCTGAAGAGGGGCTACAAAAACTGGCGCATTACATTTATGAAGATGAGACTGCACAGGGTTTTACTCCTGATACTATCGGTTGGATGATCGCCAAAAGTGTGAATCTGGTGGTGGTAATAGAAAAGATCGCAATGGAACCGGGAAGAATGGTGACAGAAATTTGTGAAGTTTCCGGGTTTATGAATGGTCGTTACAATATGAATGTTTTGTGCTTACAAAGTAATGGGTATTGTGAATTCAAACCACGTATTTAAAGGTGTGATGTTATGGTATGGTATGGTATGGTATGGTATGGTATGGTATATTATGTGAATCTACCATTTAAAAATATATAATTTCATAAGTTTTTGTAGCCCGGATAATATAGAATTAAGCCATTGTAAATTTGGCAAAAACCTATCAAGTAATCCGGGCATGGATTTTTTATTATTTTTTTAGACAAAAATCTTACGGTCGATTCGATAGAAAATAATCGTATCTCCCTGATTAAGTCTTTATTTTTCAAAAAGAAGTTCTCACCGGTTTACCAAAACCAGACTCTATTCTTGAGCCGACGCAATATTACCGCAAATTCTTTGCTAATCGTTCATTTAAATTATCTGGAGGTAAAGTGAAAGCCTCTTTATTGCGTACTACTAAAAGAATGTGTAGTACCTAATTTTATTTTTCCCGGGTGTTGCGCAGATTTTGTTATCGGGAATAACACTCGCTTTATTGGCGGTAAAGTTTGTGCAACCCGAAGTACAGTTCGAAACAGTATTCGCTTGATCATTGAGCGATCGGCTGCATTTAGCGCGGTACGTAACGAAATCTCAACGGCCTCATTAGCATATGTCCGCATTTGTTGTTCATAATCTGAAATCGCCTTGATTAAGTCTTCATGACCAGATGCTACGCGAGTTAGCGTCTGTGTGAGTAAAAGTGCGTCTCGAAGCGCTATGTTTGCTCCCATTCCTACCATTGGCGTCATGTTGTGAATAGCGTCGCCAAGTAGAGTGACAGCGCTGGAACGCCAGGGTAAGAGATGCTCCATACTGCGTAACGGAATCACAGAGATGTTTTCCATATCACTCTGCTTAATCAGGGTATGCAGGTTCGGGTCCCATGCAGCAATACGGGTACAGATCAGATCACACAGAGATTCCGCGGGAAAATCGGTAATCGTATTCGGATAGCTATTCGTTGCTGCTGCGTAGGCCCACATGACAAAATCACCAATTTCTGTCGATGTGGCCTTTACCTGGGTATTGATTGGAGCACGCCATAGAGAGACAAACAATCCACCAGAGCTTTTAGGCACGATATTGTTGGGCGACCCATCCAGCAAATATGGAGGCAATGAGGCAGCAAGAGCTTGGGTAAGGCGCACACGTCCAACGGTGAGCGTGACGCCAATATCAAGCCTTTTTATCGCGGGGAGGTACTGCTTGCGTACTTTTGAATTGCTTCCATCTGCACCGATAAGAACATCAACATCTTCGTGACTTCCATCGGTGAAAAAAAGCCTGACTTTACCGTTTTGCATGTGTTCATAACGCTCGAACGTTTTGTTCCATTGAACGGTATCTGAGAGCCCATCGTTTAGTACTTCTATAAGTTCAGATCTGCTGATTGACATCCGATCTTCGGTAATGATCTGTCCATCCTCCTGATGGATATCTCTCTGAGCTGCGAGAAGAAGACGTAGATGTTCATCATAGAATCTTGTCTGTCCACCAACAGGCTTTGAAATCTTTTTAAAGGTTAGCCAGTTGGTTTCTGGGAGGCATTCCTGCATTGCTTGCTGGCCGAATGTATCGACGTAAATTCCATAACCGGGAAGTATGGATGATGTAGCAGAGCCTCGTTCATAGACTTTTACTTTTATTCCGTTTTTGCGCAAGCCATGTGCCAGGCATGCTCCACCAATCCCTGAGCCAATTATTCCAACGTTCATTTCTTTTTTCTCCATAAGTAGTACGATGTGATTCTGAAAGAATCATGGTGACTGTAGCTGGCCAGGACCATTTGATCACAGCCATCGGTTGTGTTACTGCTATAGTCTTAATAATAGTATACCGTACCGTTCGGTACCAATAAAAATTTAGGTTTTTTACATGACAAATACACCTAAAGCCCAAACAGATCACAAAAGAACCCGTTCGTACTCTAGAATTTCAGGAGAACGAGTTAACGAGCTGTTAAAGATTGCTGCTCAGGTATTTGCAGAACGGGGTTTTGATGGTGCCAGTATCAATGAGATGGCGAAACGTGCTAATGCTTCGAAGGGAACCTATTATAGTCGATTTCCTTCTAAAGAAGAGCTGTTAGTCGCTGTTGTTAAGCAGAGAATAGAAGAAGTTGAGGGCGGTCTGGACAAGACCATGAACCCCGAGCCAGATATTGGGAAAGCATTAACCATTTTTGCAGAGGAAATTTTCACGGTAATTCTTTCAGAAACAATGATTGCAAATTACCGGGTGGTCACTCTGGAGGCCCAACGTTTTCCGCAATTAGGTAAAATCTATTATGAAAAGGGTGTCAAAAAGATAGTAGATTTTCTTGTCGAATATCTGGTACGAAAGATGAAGGAGGGAAAATTGAACATAGTAGACCCAAAAATCTCCGCAGAGGTGTTTATCGATGGCATCATTGGAACGCCAAGGCTTAAGGCTACTTTGGGCATTGGTTTACCTACTCCAGAGGAGCAATCTCAGCGAATTGCCATTGCTGTTCAGTCATTTCTCGCTACATATGGTACTTCCTCATGTGATAGCACTTCTTCATCATGATAGTCGCGCTGTAGTAAACCAGATGTAGTAAATCAGAAATTATCGTTCAGAAATTATCATAGGAATAGCGTTGAATTAAGGGCCTGCCTGTTATCAGGTAGGTCTTTCTGTTGAATTAAGGAAGCGGTTTGAATGCCTTGGATATATACCCGTCATCTTTCAAGTTGCCTCTTTGTTGGCTGCACTCGCTCACCCCGGTCACATCGTTATCTATGCTCACTCCCTTGCCGTCGCGATCCATCTTGAAATCCATAGGGTATAGACGAAACGCTTTGGCGTCTTTTTGGCTTGGTTGGTGATGGCTTATTATATTTCCTTTGTAAGTAAATAGTTTACAATGTAAATAACTTGTTGTTTTTCTTTGATTAGAGTTTGAATTTGTCATAATTAAAATTAACTCATGAGAATGTTATGAAGGTGGGGATGTTGATATGGTAAAAAGAGCGATAAAGCCACTGTGTATTTCGGTTATTTGTAGCACATCGGTAATAGCTGGATATGCTTTAGCTAATCATCAGAATAGGCTTATTGAAGGTGATATTCAAAATCTGCCAAAAATGCAGATTGAAAAGATATCTGAGACAACAACACCTGAACAAGTACAAATTCAAACTGCTACAATTTCAGAAACAGAACGCCGTAAGATGCTGCGAAGTTGGATACCAGCACAAATTAAGCCCGTTTTCTTTGACCGATTGGTTAGTTTGTACTCCTCTAACCAGATGCAACCTTTGTGGCAAGATAAACTCGCGGTTCAACGCTTTGAACAGCAACTTTCAGAACTGGCCTTGGCTGGGTTTCAGCCGCAATTTGGTCAATGGCTGATTGAACTCAATGATGCCCAATTGAGTCAGATGGGACGTGATCTCATCTTATCGGATGCTATGCTAGGTTATTTACAATTTGTCTCAGATGTCGGCCATCAGGGCCAACGCTGGCTCTATCGCACTATACCATACAAAATACCATACAAAATTGTATTACCTTCACCAGTCGTTATAGATCAGTGGCAGCAAGCTATTATCAATCACAATGTGGCCGCTTATATCGCAGCATTGGCACCACAACATCCTCAATATGAAAATATGCGCAAGGAGATGATGAAACAACTGGCTGATAGTAAACCGTGGCCACAGCTTTCTGACAAAAATGCGCTAAAACCGGGACAGAATAGCGCTGATGTCGCTGTGTTGAAGGAAATACTTATTCGTCTTGGTATGTTGAGCGAACTGACAACTCAATCAGATAATATCTACGATCCTGAACTGGTGACTGCGGTGAGAAATTTCCAGCATTGGCAAGGGCTGGCACCGGATGGTGTAATCGGTAAACGCACAAGAGATTGGCTAAATACTTCTCCTCAAACCAGAGCAGGATTGATGGCGCTTAATATCCAGCGTTTACGTATTATCCCAGGATATGTGTCCACAGGAATTATGGTCAATATTCCCGATTATTCATTGCATTATTATCTTAATGATCAGGAAGTATTGGACTCGAAAGTGATCGTTGGTCGCCCAAGCCGTAAGACACCCATTATGAGTAGTGTGTTGAATAATGTGGTGATTAATCCTCCCTGGAGTGTGCCAACTAGCCTGGCAAGAAAAGATATCGCACCACGGGCGGTTGATGATCCCGGATATTTTCAACGGCGAGGATACGTTATCTTTTCAAATTGGCGTGCTGATGCCAGTGTAATCGACCCTTACACTATTGATTGGAACGTGATTACGCCTGCTAACTTTCCTTATCGAATATGGCAAGCTCCGGGGCCGACTAACTCATTAGGCCGTTATAAATTTAATATGCCAAATTCTGATGCTATCTATTTGCATGATACGCCGAACCATAACCTGTTTAACAAAGACATTAGAGCGATCAGCTCTGGTTGTGTGCGGGTTAACAAGGCTTCAGAATTAGCAAGTATGTTATTGGAAGATGTAGGTTGGCATCAGAGTAAAGTGAATAATACCCTGAAACAGGGTAATACCGTTTATGTTAACATCCCACAGCGTATTCCAGTTTATTTGCATTATTTAACTGCTTGGGTAGATGAGCAGGGGGTACCTCAGTACCGTACCGATATTTATGACTACGACAATAGTGTGAGACAAGGTACCCAGTTTTTGTCAAAGTTGTTACCTTTACAAAACTAAATGCAACTAATTTTTGTTATTAATTGTCATAGTGACCAGTTGGCCTATTGTTTCTATAATTTGGGTATGATGTTTCTTCATGGATATAATCGATCATAATCGCCGCAAGTGGCTTAGTGCGGGAGCCGCTGCTTTAGGCTTGAGTTTGTTGCCGGGGTATACTTTTGCGACTCTGGCCACTCCACGTCCACGAATTTTACGTTTTGACAACTTACATACGGGTGAAACGATTAAAGCTGAATTTTTTGACGGCTATCGTTACAACAAAGAAGAGCTGGCCCGTTTGGATCATCTGTTTCGAGATTACCGTCAAAATAGAGTTAAGACTATTGATCCTAAATTATTTGATCAGATTTATTTGCTGCAAATGATGATAGGGATTAATAAGCCTGTACAACTCATTTCTGGTTATCGTTCACTGGTAACCAACAATCAGTTGCGCAAGCAAAGTAAAGGCGTGGCTAAACAGAGTTACCATATTCACGGGCGGGCGATGGATTTTCATATTGAAGGTATTGAGCTTAGTCGTATCTGCAAGGCTGCTCTGAAAATGAAAGCGGGAGGGGTAGGATACTATCCACAGAGTAATTTCGTTCATATTGATACAGGTCCCGTCAGGACGTGGTAATCTGGTGAGTAACTATTTTGTTTTGACTATGGAGTAAATGAAATAATGAAATACCAAATTATTCCTGTTACTGCTTTTATGCAGAATTGTACCCTTATTTGGAATGAAGAGAGTAAGGAAGCGGCAATTGTTGATCCGGGTGGTGAAGCAGAAAAACTGATCGCCGAGATAGAACGTCGTGGTCTGAAATTGACTCAGATTTTATTGACCCATGGTCATTTTGACCATGTTGGTGCAACAGCGGAAGTCGCTGAACATTTTAATGTGCCGGTCTACGGGCCACAGCAGGAAGATGCTTTCTGGATCGAAGGCTTGCAAGCTCAAAGCCGGATGTTTGGCATTGAAGAATGTCCATCATTTGAACCTGATCGCTGGTTAAATGAAGGTGATGAGCTGCGGGTGGGGGGCGTTGATTTATCTGTATTGCACTGTCCGGGACATACACCAGGGCATGTTGTGTTTGTGAATCATGTAGATAAGCTGATTTATATGGGAGATGTTTTATTTAAAGGAGGGGTTGGGCGTAGTGATTTTCCACGCGGTAATCACCGGCAGTTAATTAACTCAATTAAAGATAAACTTCTGCCACTTGGTGATGATTATGAATTTATTCCGGGGCACGGGCCAATGTCGACGCTAGGTCATGAGCGGCAGACTAATCCATTTTTACAGGATGAAGTATCAGGTTGGTGATGTGGCGTAGCGTTTATATTCAATATACCCATCATCTTTCAAGTTGCCTCTTTGTTGGCTGCACTCACTCACCCCGGTCACATAGTTATCTATGCTCCCGGGGATTCGTTCCCTTGCCGTCGCGATGCATCTTGAAATCCATAGGGTATAAGTGTCAATTTGAGGGCTGGCTGATAGTTGTTTGATGGCAACTATAACTGGTTGGAGACTTCAGTCAGATTTTGATCCAGATCACGAAAATAAACGGACATAATGACTCCGTTTGCTCCGGTACGTTTAATCGGCCCTTCAAGGATTTCAACTTCATTCTGATGTACTCAATAAGATTAATATCACAATTGTGTCGGACATCGAATCTTCTGAATGATAAAAGCCGCTGAATTTCAGCGACTTTTCATCGTGAGGTAAATGTTAATTTAGAGTACTGCAACAATGGCTTCACATAGTGGAGCCATGTTTTCTAACGTCAAGCCAGCGACGTTAATACGACCGGAACTGACAGCGTATATACCAAACTCATCACGCAGACGTTCTACTTGTTCTTTTGTCAGGCCACTGAATGAGAACATACCATTTTGGCTAATAATAAAGCTGAAATCCTGTTTTGCCCCTTTTTCCTGCAAGGTATTGACAAACAGTTGACGCATACGCTGAATACGTTCGCGCATGGTGGTCAGTTCCTGTTCCCAAGCTGCTTTCAGATCTTCATTTGATAAAATGGTAGTGACAACAGATGCACCATGAGCGGGTGGGTTGGAATAGTTAGCACGGATAATCGCTTTAGCTTGGCTAAATGCTTTTTCTGCTGTATCACTGTCACTAGCAACAATAGTACAGGCACCGACACGTTCATTGTATAGGCCAAAGTTTTTGGAGTAAGAGCTGGCAACAATCAGTTCATTATGATTTTTCGCAAAAATACGTAGGCCTTCTGCGTCTTCGTTCAGGCCCTTGGCAAATCCTTGATAAGCGAAATCAAAAATAGGCAACCAGCCTTTCTCCGCAGACATTTCTGCCAGCTTAGCCCATTGTGCCGGGGTTGGATCGATGCCCGTCGGATTGTGGCAGCAACCGTGGAACAGAACAACATCACCTGGCTGAGCTTCAGACAGGCTTGCTAGCATGTCTTCGAAATTCAGCGCGTGTTTTTCAGCGTCATAGTATTTATATTCACAGACTTCCAAACCGGCGGCGGAAAAAACGTTTTTATGGTTTGGCCAGGTTGGGTTGCTAATCCAAATGCGTTTAGCATTAGTCTGTTTGGCAATGAAATCCGCAGCAATACGTAAAGCACCTGTACCGCCTGGGCTTTGTGCTGTGCGGGCGCGTTTATCTGTGACGACTGGGTGATCTTTGCCAAACAGTAATTCTTGAGTTACGCGGCCAAATTCAGCTAAACCGCTAATCGGCAGATAATTCTTTGTTGTTTCGTTTTCCAGCAAATATTGTTCAGCTTTTTTAACACTACTCAGAACAGGAGTTTTTCCTGTTTCATCTTTATAGACACCGATACCAAGGTTGATTTTATTTGTACGAGGATCAGAACGGAAACTATCGGCTAAGCCAAGAATAGGGTCGGCAGGCGCTGCGGTAATTTTCTCAAACATGTTTGTAATTCCAAAGCTCAGAGTTAAGCCCAAAAGGGTAGTCAGGTTAACGCCGCTAAAACGGTTTGCCAACTATTTGTCGTAAAAAGAAGATAATCTTGTGAGGCAGTTTGCGGAGTGAGAAAAAGTTGGAATAGTAGAGAGAAAACATAAGACTAAAAAAGCAGCACCTAAGCGCTGCTTTCTCTTCATGATGCTTAACTTGTTCAGCTAAATCTAATTTACCAACGGTAATTAGAATTGGTAAACCATACCTACGCCAACAACGTTATTAGTGTTGATACCACTCTCTCTGGTGAATTCATTGCTATCCAGCAGGTTGATTTTGTAATCAATATAGGTAGTCAAGTTTTTGTTGAAGTAGTAGAAAGTACCGACCGAGATATATTTTACGAGATCGCGGCTGTTGGATTCTTTCCCGTCATGATCGAGGTCACCAAGCAGATTTTTACCTTTGGACTGAACGTATGCCAGAGATGGACGTAAACCGAAATCGAACTGATATTGAGCAGTCAATTCGATGTTCTGGGTTTTGTTAGCGATATTTTCCATATTATCTTCACCAACTTTTCCACCGAAGCGGGTCATGTTACGGGTTTCACCGTACATGGCAGCCAGGTAGATGTTGTTGGCATCGTATTTGGCACCAATGTTCCATGACTCAGCGCGATCACCCAAGGCAGTAGAACCTTTATTGGTATCAATATCATAGGCAGTTTTTTGCGCAGAAGTACGGGCAGAGTTAGAGTATGCACCACCGACGCTAATACCATAACCTACGTCATAGGTTGCAGCGAAACCGTAACCATCACCGTTGTCTTTACGGTTGATACGGCTATTAGCCGTGTTTTCACTATTTTCACCCTGATATTGCAGGGCAAAATTCAGGCCATCAACCAGACCGAAGAAATCGGTATTGCGGTAAGTCAACAGACCAGTAGAACGGCCGGTCATGAAGTTATCAGTCTGCGCCATTGAGTCGCCACCAAATACTGGCAACACATCGGTCCAAGCGTTGACATCATAAACCACACCGTAGTTACGGCCGTAGTTCAGTGAACCGTAGTCAGAGAGTTTCAAACCAGCGAAAGCTAAACGCGTTTTGGTTTCTTCGTCAGTACCTTCTGCGCGGTTACCTTTGATATTGTATTCCCAACGGCCAAAACCGGTCAGTTGGTCATTAACTTGAGTTTCACCTTTGAAACCCAGACGGGCGAAGGAGTTATCGCCATCTTCGCCACTTTTGTTGTTAGCGAATTTGTGCTGGACTTCAACTTTACCGTATAGGTCCAGTTTGTTGCCGTCTTTATTATAAACTTCAGCTGCATTTGCTGCCCCAGCAGCTAACAGAGCTGGGATTACTACTGCAAGAACATTGCGTTTCATCATTATTATTACCCTCATTGGTGTTATTCGGACACCTGCCACTGCCAAAAATAATTCTTTAAAAATCTACGGAACTATTTGTGAGAGTTTAGTGTCGTCTGTTTCGCTGTCAAGTGTTTCATTGGTTGTTATTTTTATCCACTCACAAAATGCTATAAAAAAGAAAATTTAGTAAAAATGTGAAATAAAGTGTTTCAAAATGTAAATGAGAGATTATTTTTTAATCTCTGGTTGGTCCAGTTGATCAAAAAAGTGAAAAATGACTCGAAGTTAGTGGCGGAAGAAAATTACCTGTTGATCTTAATAAAAAGAGTAAAATGTGGTGTTTATTTCATCAATCATATTTCTTATATGTAACTTACTGATATGCTTGTCGATGTGTTGCATATCATTTTTTAACAGATACCTGATAATGATTCTTCTTGGAAGAAGTAGTGCTCACTTTAAGTGAGCACCATACACATGTTAATTGGATTTTCTATTAATCTACCTAATTCATTTCAGATTGTTAGAATTGATATACCAAACCTATACCCACAGCGTTATTCGTATTGACATCGAGATATTTGGTGAAGGGGGTGTCATGGACTAAGTTGATTTTGTAATCAACATAGGCAGACAAATTTTTGTTAAAGTTATAATAAGAGCCAATAGAGAGATATTTTACCCAGTCTTGATGAGTGAAAAAAGTTGTTCCCCTGGATTGAACATATGCCAGAGATGGGCGCAGACCAGAATCCAACTGATATTGGGCAGTTAATTCGATATTATGAGTTTTTGCAGAGACAATATCTTGGTAGCCGAAAGAGGTCATATTGTGAGTTTCGCCATACATGGCAGCCAGATATAGGTTGTTTGCATCATATTTGGCCCCAACGTTCCACGCCTCAGCCCTTTCACCACGAGCGACAGAGGTAACGAGTCTTTCATGTGTAATAGGGCGGTCAGAATTGGAGTAGGCTCCTCCTACGCTGATACCATTACCGATATCATAAGTAACGGAGAGGCCGAAACCGTCACCGTTACTACCACCGTTGGGCTTACTACGACTACCGTATTTACTGTGTGAATTGCGGCTGTTTTTGCTGTCTTCGTCGTTCTTACCTTGGTATTGCAGGGCGAAGTTCAGACCATCAACCAGGCCAAAGAAATCCGTATTGCGATAAGTCAAGACACCGGTAGCACGATTAGTCATGTAGGTGTCAGCTTGCGACATGGAATCAGCGCCGAATACTGGCAGTACATCAGTCCAGGCATTGACGTCATAGAGAACACCGTAATTACGACCATAGTCTAGAGAACCATATTTAGCCAATTTTAGACCCGCGAAACCTAGACGGGTTTGATTACCTTCGGAATCATTTGCCTCAGCTTTGTTGGCCTGAATATTGTATTCCCAACGACCATAACCGGTCAGTTGGTTATTGATTTGGGTTTCACCTCTGAAACCCAGACGAACATAGCTTGCATCACCATCTTCACTATATATAGGATATGTATCTGATTTTTGGGTAATTTTAGCGAATTGATGACGTACATCAACTTTGCCATAAAAATCCAGTTTATTACCGTTTTTGTTATAAATTTCAGCGGCATTTGCTACACCAGCAGTCAACATCACTGGGATGACCACGGAAAAGATACTACCCTTCATTATTGTTACCTTCATTTAATTACTATTGTTAATGACCATCATTGGCGTTATTCGGACATCTGTTACTGACAGAAATAATTCCTTTAAGAAACTCGTTGAAATTATTTATGAAAATATCGTGCTGTCCGAGTCGGGGCACAGTTTTTCATTAGCTGTGGATTTTATCTATCATTTAATTGATACAAAGTGACGATTTTTGTAATAAAGTGAAAATAATATATTGCAAAATGTAAATGAAATAGGATTTTTGATCGTGTCTTGAATTGGAAGCATAAAAAAAGCCAGCTTTTGCTGGCTTTATACATAATGATTTTTTAATGTTTGTTTTACGCAATCATTAGAAGTTTGCGCTTCTTGGTGTGCGTGGGAATGGGATGACATCACGTACATTTGGTACACCAGTCACGTAAGCAACCAGGCGTTCAAAGCCCAGCCCGAACCCGGCGTGAGGTACGGTGCCATAACGACGCAGATCACGGTACCACCAGTAATCTTCTTTATTAAGCCCCATCTCTTCCATACGCTTATCCAGCATATCCAGACGCTCTTCACGCTGTGAGCCACCGATAATTTCGCCAATGCCTGGTGCAAGTACGTCCATTGCCGCGACAGTTTTACCGTCGTCGTTCATTCGCATATAGAAGGCTTTAATATCTTTTGGATAGTTTTTCACGACAACCGGAGCTTGGAAATGTTTCTCTGCCAGATAACGTTCATGTTCCGAAGAAAGGTCAACTCCCCAGAAGACTGGATTTTCAAATTTCTGGCCGCAGTTTTGCAGAATTTCAATGGCACTGGTGTAATCAATCTGAGCAAAGTCAGAATTGATAAATTTTTCCAGGCGGGTGATAACATCTTTATCTACGCGTTCAGCGAAGAATTGCAGATCATCAGCACGCTCTGCCAATGCGGCTTTGAAAACATATTTCAGCATATTTTCAGCTAATGTGGCGGCATCATTGAGGTTAGCGAAGGCGATTTCTGGTTCAAGCATCCAGAATTCTGCCAGATGGCGGCTGGTATTAGAGTTTTCAGCACGAAAAGTCGGGCCGAATGTGTAAACTTTGCTTAATGCACAAGCGTATGCCTCACCGTTCAATTGTCCGGATACGGTCAGAAAAGCTTCGCGGCCGAAAAAATCTTGGTTGAAATCCACTTCACCTTTGTCAGTTAAAGGCAGATTTTGTAGATCCAGCGTAGAAACGCGGAACATTTCGCCAGCACCTTCTGTATCAGCAGCTGTTATCAATGGGGTGGAAACCCAGAAGTAACCATTTTCATGGAAGAAACGGTGTAGCGCTTGAGCAAGGGTATGGCGCATACGAGCAACGGCACCAATCAGGTTGGTACGTGGACGCAGGTGAGCCACTTCGCGCAGGTATTCAATGCTGTGGCGTTTAGCGGCCATGGGATAGGTATCAGGATCTTCAACCATACCGATCACGACGATTTTCGTCGCTTGCAGTTCAAAATTCTGCCCTTGACCAAGGGAAGCAACGACTGTTCCTGTCACTTCGACAGAACAACCGGTAGTTAAATGCAGAACTTCATCCTGATAATTGGGCAAATTATTATTAACGACGGCCTGTAATGGATTAAAGCAGGAACCGTCATAGACGGCGAGGAAAGAGATGCCAGCTTTAGAATCTCTCCTTGTACGTATCCAGCCGCGAACGGTGACTTCACTATCAACCGCAACCCGGCCTTGCAGTACGTCGACTACAGGCGCTACGCTCATAGATTTCTCTCTTCTTTATCAGTTCAAGTTTATGAAAATGAATATCCCCACAAGGGGCAACTTATTCTATGTTACTTGCCCTGTTTCAGGAAACAAGGGGAAATCATCAATTTAAACGGTGAAATAGAGGGGAAAGCGCACTTTTCAGATGTGCTGCTGCCTTATTTGCCAGCAGCACAGTGGTATTTTTTAATGAAACTTGAGTTAACAAGCTTGTTTAACCTGGGGTATATCAAAAGCGGCGCGTAGCCTGTTAACAAACTCGTTATCTTCGCAAATGGTTTTGCCAGGGCTGTCTGAAAGCTTTGCGACTGGTTTGCCATTACACTCGATAAGTTTGATGACGATATTCAGTGGCTTAACCCCTGGGATATTGCAGGTAAGCTGTGTACCGATACCGAAAATCAGGTTTATTCTGTTGTGGAAATGACGATAGAGCGCTAGCGCTTTTTGGAAGTCCAGGCTGTCAGAGAACACGAGGGTCTTCGTCATTGGGTCGATACCCAGTTTTTGGTAGTGAGCGATCGCTTTTTCACCCCATTGAACGGGATCACCCGAATCATGGCGTAATCCTTGATAATTTTTGGCAAACTGGGCATCAAAGTCCCGCAGAAACGCGTCCATTGTAATGCAGTCAGTCAAGGCAATACCTAATTGGTTAGGATATTCTTTCAGCCAACTCTGTAATGCTTCTCGTTGACTGCTAGCCAGATCCGGGCTGATTTGCTGATGAGCTTGAAACCACTCATGCGCTTGTGTTCCAACAGGAGGGAGTCCAAGCTGTTGTGCAAGTTGGTAATTGCTAGTGCCAATCAGATAAGGGAAATGCTGTTGCAGCTCACTGACGATAGCGTGTTGAACATGGTGTGAGAAACGACGGCGTGTACCGAAATCCATCAGTTTAAAACTGGAGAGATCGATTCCTTTATTTTCAGCATGTTGATAGAACAGTTTGATCAATTTGCGTAGCTGGTTGACTGCATTTTCCACTGCGTTATCGGGTAAGTGATGACGATGAATTAATTCACTGATTAACGCCAGTAATGGGACTTCCCACATAATCACTTCATGCCATAATCCTGAAATATGGATAGCTAATTGACCGCCATTTGTAACAGAAATATTGACTTGCTGTGGATTAAAACGAAAGGTTTTTAACCAGCCCAGATAATCAGCCTTGAAAAAAGGCAGACTGGAAAGGTAATTAAATTCAGCATCGGTTAATGCCAGATCAGCCATCATATTAACTTGATGACGTAATTCTGTGGCATATTCACCTAGCAGTTCGTCGCTGCGGCAGCGAAACTCCGCAACAACAGGAATGTGGCTGTAGCGGTGGTACACTGCTTGTTGCATATGAAGTTTATAAGCATCAGTATCAAGCAGTGATTTAATAATTGGGGTAGCGTCTAGTGTCATAGCGCGTTATGCATCCTCACGGAGCGTATTCGTATTAGCTAAATCGATAAAGTTGGAAGAGTATACCGGGATTATTTTGTTATTGAAGTCACATAACGTCATATAGTTCACCAAAATATCGAAGCTAAAAAGGGTCTTTGGTTAAATGCTATCATGTTATTTGATCATTAAGTGATAACAAGCACCAAAGAGTAAACATATTCCTTACATAACATCATACTCGTTCTTAATGAATGTTAAATGCCAGAAGGTGCGTTGTTCACTCTTGAAATTCAACCTCTTTCTATGGCAGCGTAAGGTCTAGTATTGAATTAATTCCATCAGGTATGAAACAAAAAGGTTTCTTATGACACAACAGCGACAAGCTAAGTACCGCCGGGATTATCGCGCTCCCGACTATACGATTTCTGATATTGAACTCGATTTTAATCTTGATGCCGATAACACGGAAATCACTGCAATCAGCCAGATAAAACGTTTGAGTCACGAAATAACGCCATTAGTGTTGGATGGTGAAGATTTGATATTGAAAAGTCTTCATGTGAATGGTCAACCGTGGGCGCATTACCGTGAACAGGAGGGGGCGTTAGTCATTGAGCAGTTGCCGGCTCAGTTCACTTTGAAAATTGTCAATGAGATCCATCCATCGAAAAATACGGCGCTGGAAGGCTTGTATGTTTCTGGTGATGCACTTTGTACTCAGTGTGAAGCAGAAGGGTTTCGCCACATTACTTACTATCTCGATCGGCCTGATGTATTGGCTCGTTTTACAACACGTATCACAGCCGATAAAGCCAAGTATCCGTATCTGCTTTCAAACGGTAACCGGGTTGAGCGGGGAGAAACCGATGATGGACGTCATTGGGTGAAATGGCAAGATCCATTCCCAAAACCATGTTATCTGTTTGCTCTGGTCGCAGGTGATTTTGATGTGTTGCGCGATATTTTTACGACGCGTAGTGGCCGTGAAGTTGCATTGGAGCTGTTTGTTGATCGTGGCAATCTCGATCGGGCTGATTGGGCAATGACCTCCCTGAAAAATGCTATGAAGTGGGATGAAACCCGTTTTGGCCTTGAGTATGACCTCGATATTTATATGATTGTTGCGGTGGATTTCTTTAATATGGGCGCTATGGAGAATAAAGGGCTGAATGTCTTTAACTCCAAATATGTGCTGGCAAAATCTGAAACTGCGACTGATAAAGATTACCTTAATATAGAAGCTGTGATCGGCCACGAATATTTCCATAACTGGACCGGGAATCGCATTACTTGTCGCGATTGGTTCCAACTGAGTTTAAAAGAGGGATTGACGGTATTCCGTGATCAGGAATTTAGCTCTGATCTTGGCTTTCGTTCTGTTAATCGTATTAATAATGTGCGTGTTATGCGTTCGGCACAGTTTGCGGAAGATGCCAGTCCAATGGCCCATCCAATTCGCCCGGATAAAGTGATTGAGATGAATAATTTCTATACCCTGACTGTGTATGAGAAGGGCGCGGAAGTTATTCGTATGATTCATACCCTGCTAGGTGAAGAGCAATTCCAGGCAGGGATGCAGCTTTATATCCATCGTCATGATGGTAGTGCTGCAACATGTGATGATTTTGTTCAGGCAATGGAAGATGCATCAAATGTGGATTTGTCACTTTTCCGTCGCTGGTATAGCCAGTCTGGTACACCAGTATTAACAGTCCGCGATGAATATAATACAGAAAAGCAGCAATATAAGTTGCATGTCAGCCAGATGACACCCACTACCGCCGATCAAAAAGAGAAGCAGCCTCTGCATATTCCCCTGGATATTGAGCTTTATGACAGCAAGGGTCATGTGATTCCGTTACGTTATGATGGTCAACCGGTTCACAATGTATTGAATGTGACTAATGCAGAACAGACGTTTGTATTTGATGATGTGCCATCACTGCCGGTTCCCTCTTTATTGCGGGAATTCTCAGCACCAGTGAAACTGGATTACACATTCAGTGATCAGCAATTGGCATTCTTGATGAAACATGCTCGCAATGCGTTTTCACGTTGGGATGCGGCTCAGTCGTTGATGGCAAACTATATCAAACTGAATATTATCCGTTACCAGCAGAAGCAGCCGATCGAACTGCCAATGCATGTGGTGGATGCTTTCCGCGCGGTGTTATTGGATAAAGAGATTGATCCGGCTCTGGCTGCTCATATTCTGGCTTTACCATCAGAGAGTGAGATAGCAGAACTGTTTACGATTATTGATCCTAAAGCGATTCATGAAGTTTTGGATACCATCACCCGTACTTTGGCTCAGGAAATGGCTGATGAATTTGCGGTGGTTTATAACGCTATCAAGATCGGTGCATATCGCGTCGCTCATCAGGATATTGCTAAGCGCTCTCTGCGTAATATCTGTCTATATTATTTGGCTTTTGGTCATCAAGAGCAGGCTGATAAAGTGGTATCAAATCAATATCATCAATCTGACAATATGACTGATGCACTGGCGGCATTATCTAGCGCGGTGCTGGCAGAGTTGCCTTGCTGTGATCAACTCATGGCGGAATTTGATGGTAGATGGTATCAGGACGGCCTGGTGATGGATAAATGGTTCAGCTTACAGGCAAGTAGCCCGGCGGTAGATGTTTTGGCTAATGTACGCCATCTTCTGAATCATCGTTCATTTAGTATGAGTAACCCAAACCGGGTGCGTGCTCTGATTGGGACATTTGTTAACAATCCGGTTGCATTCCATGCTGAAGATGGCAGTGGTTATCAATTCTTGATGGAAATTTTGACTGATCTTAACAGCCGTAACCCACAGGTTGCTTCCCGTTTAATTGAACCGCTGATTCGTCTGAAACGTTATGATGAAAAACGTCAAAACATGATGCGTAGTGCGTTGGAGCAGTTAAAAGGATTGGAAAATCTGTCTGGTGATCTGTTTGAAAAAATTACCAAGGCATTAGAAAGCTGATAGCTATTTATTTATCGGGCTTATGGTTATTTAGCCCGATATTTTTTCCAATTTATCTTCTGGATAATAAATTTCTTCTTGCAAGCATTGGGTTGGAAGTAAAATGCAGTGGTCAGTATCTTATGGTAAAACTGATATGTGGTTAATTTTTATGTCTCTATGGTATTATCGTTAATTTAAGGGTGGTCAACCAGTAACTTTAGAGGATAAAAGAATGGCTTTACTTACAATGGATACACATACAGCAGTTAAGGCACTCAAAGCGTCTGGTTTTAACGATGAGCAGTCTGAAAAAATCGTTGAAGTTATTACAGAACTGCAAAACATAAGCGTTGTCACCAAAGCAGATCTAACAGTTGCTACTGAGAGCATTAAAACCGATATTGGTACTATAAAAACAGATTTAGATTGGATTAAGAAACTGACATTAGCAGTTGGTATTGCTGTTGTTATTGCGGCATTGAAATACATTTTTATTGGTTGATGCTTGATACTTATAGTATGAAAATTGCTCAAGATATTAAAGAACATCCATTGGTTTGCTCTCCTTTGAGTTGTTCGAGGGAAGCAAAGTATCTTGAGCAAAGACGTCAACGATTGTCGTCACTAGTGTATTCTTGTTATACCAATGCATTTTCCCGACTCTCACGCGCAACATCTGGGAGAGATTTGCTTCTAATTAGCATATTTCTGTAGATTCAGCCCATGTCATTCGGTTACTCTACTTGCCGAAATATTTTTGGGGATTAAAAATGAGTGTTTTTTAGCTCAAAAATCTTCAAATGGTATCTGAGTGTGTATAGAGACATGTGTAGTTTAATGTTTATAAATTAATTAATGGGTTTAGAATTATGTGCTACCCACTAGTCAGGAAAGCGTTGTTCCAGCTTGATCCGGAACGAGCACACGAATTAACCTTCCGCCAGCTCAAGCGTATTACCGGTACTCCTTTCGAGTTTCTGATCCGCCAGTCAGTTGCGACGAAGCCTGTTACTTGTATGGGCCTGTCATTTAAAAATCCCCTCGGTCTGGCCGCGGGCCTTGATAAAGATGGCGATTGTATTGATGCATTTGGTGCAATGGGATTTGGTTTTATTGAAATTGGCACCGTAACCCCACGCGCTCAGGCAGGAAATGATAAGCCGAGATTATTCCGTATCGTTGAAGCAGAAGGGTTAATTAACCGTATGGGCTTCAATAATCTTGGTGTTGATAACCTGGTAGAGAATGTCAAAAAGGCAAAATATGGTGGAGTTATTGGGATCAATATTGGCAAAAATAAAGATACACCAGTAGAG
Source organism: Photorhabdus sp. RM96S (assembly GCF_042879335.1). NCBI lineage: Bacteria > Pseudomonadati > Pseudomonadota > Gammaproteobacteria > Enterobacterales > Morganellaceae > Photorhabdus > Photorhabdus sp. RM96S. Next base: position 90,309 of record NZ_JBHFKT010000003.1, read on the forward strand.
CATGGAAAAGATGATTATTTAATCTGTATGGATAAAGTTTATCCTCACGCTGGTTATATCACAATTAATATCTCTTCGCCCAACACTCCGGGCTTAAGAACACTGCAATATGGCGAAGCGTTGGATGATCTATTATCTGCGATTAAAAATAAACAGGGTGAACTTCAGCAAAAATACCAAAAATATGTCCCTGTTGCGGTGAAAATCGCACCGGATCTTTCTGAAGAAGAGTTGATTCAAATTGCAGATAGTTTAATTCGTCATAATATCGATGGTGCTATTGCCACTAATACAACGTTAGATAAGAGCTTAGTTGAAGGGCTTAACTATTGCCAACAAGCTGGTGGGTTAAGTGGTCGGCCGGTTCAGTTACGTAGTACAGAAGTTATTCGTCAGCTCTCTCAAGAATTAAGAGGTAAAATTCCTGTTATCGGTGTTGGTGGAATAGATTCACTTATCTCTGCCAGAGAAAAAATAGCGGCGGGGGCTTCTTTAATACAGATTTTCTCTGGATTTATCTATTATGGTCCAAAATTAATCAAAGATATCGTCAATCATATCTAGATCTTTCTGTTAATTTATCATTGGGGGTTTATTTTTACCCCCAACTCGTCTATATTCATTCTGATCGCCTAAATTTTATCTGTATCTTCGCATATCTTTTAATTATGGCAGGACTTATTTTACTGAATAGCGGGCAAGTTATTTACAATCTGTTTGGCGATGTAAACTTTCCTGGTATATACCCTATGGATTTCAAGGTGCATCGTGACGACAAGGGAGCGAATCCCCGGGAGCATAGGTAACTATGTGACCGGGGTGAGTGAGTGCAGCCAACAAAGAGGCAACTTGAAAGATAACGGGTATAAAAGGATAATTCATGAATATTAAACCCGATGACCAATGGCGCTGGTATTTTGATGCTGACCATGACCGTGTGATGCTCGATCTGTCTAATGGTATGGTTTTTCGTTCCTGTTTTCCTGCTAAGATGCTGATACCCTATGCAATGGGAGAAACTTCATTTTCTGTAGAAGATGCGACGCTTTATTATTGTTTTGAAGAGCAGACACGCCGAATTAATATTTCAGATGAGTCCAGGGCTGAATTAGTTCTTAATGCGTTAGTGGCGTTCCGCTTTATTAAGCCACAAATGCCAAGAAGCTGGTATTTTTCTCGTTTTGCCATGATAGAGAAGCCGGTACAAGGAGAGCTGATTCAGGTACGGCTCCAGGATTGCGGGACAGATGCTATATTCTTAGTAGTAGAGGTCGGGGATAGTGCGAGCCTTTGTCTGCTAGCTCAATCGCAATTAAAGTTATCCGATCGGGTAATGAATTTTTGTGATCCAATTAAGATTATGAATGATCGATTGATGCCATTTGTGGAACCTATTTATACGCCAATTTATGGCACTGCGATTTGATTTGGGTTTAAGATCCCATTGTTCTGTGATTTCCAAGAGTAAAGACACTTTTTGAAAATAGAGCGACAAGTCAGAAGATAATCACTGTTTTTAATTAAGAAAATTGTTCTTTATCATTTGAGGAAATTTTATCGCATTCACATCTTCCCATCTGATTATGAGTAAGTCACTCTTTTCTTGTGTTCTAAAATCTCCTGTTGGCTATTATCACAGAAATTTGCCTATTATACCCTATGGATTTCAAGATGCATCGCGACGGCAAGGGAGTGAATCCCCGGGAGCATAGATAACTATGTGACCGGGGTGAGCGAGTGCAGCCAACAAAGAGGCAACTTGAAAGATGACGGGTATATATGTAATAGCTACAGCTCACTCATTTGAAGCAGGCATGAAAAATAGATAAGAAGCGCTTTTATAATTTCCTCCCCTCTGGATAACATTAGTTCCGAGATGGGGAGGAGAGATAATGAAGTTAATTAGCACGATTTTCGAAGATTAATTGTTCTGCGTGATGGGATATTGCCGCTAATGCGTCGTGACTGGAGTAATCGTCTTGGACGATTTGTGCGCGTTGTTTAAACAAGTTTGTACGTAGCATATTTTCCACTGTTTGCTTAAGCTGAGATTCAGTAGGTTGTGCTGTATCCAGATTAATACCGCATCCAGCCCATACGACGCGAAACGCTGTTTCCTGTTTGCCTTCTCCTGTATCGGCAATGAGCACTGGTGTACCGTGGTTAAGGGCATAATTAATGGTTCCGTAACCCCCGTTGGATATTAGCAATGAAGCTTTTGGTAGCCAGTGCTCAAATGAGATAAATTCTTCGATACGTGCGTTGTCGGGGATGTTCTCTGGCTGTATTTCTACTGATCTACCACCGGTAGTTGCTAATACACGCACAGGTAATGTAGCCAGTGCACGCAATGTGGGGAAAACTAACTGGTTTAGATCGGTATTAGACATAGTACCTTGAGTGACTATAACCAATGGGCGTGGATCACCTTCTTCCCATAATTGAGGTGATTCTGTTATCGGTGCGGGGTTGGGGAGTGGGCCAATAAAATGGACTGTATTAGGTAATCCTTCTCGTGGGTATTCAAATGCCAGGGTTGAAAGTTGCAAAAAGCGGTCAGAGCCCAAAATGACTTCATCGTTGAAAAACCTAGTTAACGTAGCGCATCCTGACTGCGCTAACGCATCGTTGAAGCTATCCTGTACTTCGGTTATTAGTTGTCGGGTTTCCTCATCTACGAGTTGTTCATGTGTCAATTCTGATGGTAATAATGCGGGTGGGATACGTGGCCCCCAGAAAATTGAATCTTTCGAAGAGTAAGCCAGAGGCGTTATGCCAATTATGATCACGGGAAGGCGATGAGCTTTTTCTTTTTGCAGTAGTGGCAATATGCCATAAAAGCAATTCTCGGCTATCAGTAATTCTGCTTGCTGCTCATGGATGATTTGTTGTAGTTGGCGGTCGAGGAATGGGATTGGGCTACAGAAGAAATCTTTAAACGCTAGTGCCATTTGCAGATTTCCTGGCGGCAGGTGCGCTCGGTCAGGAAAACGTTGCTTTAAGTGGCGGTAATCAAAGTCTATCTGCTCATCAAAAGGGATAAATTGTGCGTTTAAAGCTTCTACTTGTTGGCGAAATAATGCGCCAGTGAAGACAGTTACTTGGTGTCCTTGTGTTATCAGTGATTGAGTTACCTTTAACATCGGATAGACATGCCCGGGTGTTGCAACCGCGGCAATGACAATTCGTGCCATAATTTGCTCCTTTGTACTGTTTTGATTTAATTACGCTAGTTAGCTCCTGACTCAGGGGGTGATTATTTTATGACTACTATTATAAATTAATTACAGAAATAATAATTAATTATTACAATAATCACTTTGATTTATTTTTTATGATGTAATGAAATATGCCGATTTCCTCTCCCTGTCGGTCTGTGTTAGCACCAAAACGGAGAGGAAAGAAGAAGGTATCTAGGGTTTAATTAATGTGGTTTTGTTCGAGAATTAATTGTTCTACGTGACGGGATATGGCTGCTAATGCATCATGTTTTGCGTAATCTTTTTGGACAATTTGCGCACGTTGTTTAAACAAGTCTGTACTCAGCATATTTTCCACTGTTTGCTTAAGTTGAGATTCAGTGGGATGTGCTGTATCCAGATTAGTACCGCATCCAGCCCATACAACACGAAACGCTGCTTCCTGCTTGCCTTCTCCTGCATCGGCAATAAGTAATGGTGTTCCGTGGCTGAGAGCATAATTGATGGTTCCGTAGCCCCCGTTGGATATCAGCAATGAAGCTTTCGGCAGCCAGTGCTCAAATGAAATAAATTCTTCGACGCGCACGTTTTCAGGTAGATCTTTACTCAGTGTTTCTACCGATCTGCCACCGGTGGTTGCCAATATACGTACCGGTAATGTAGTCAGTGCACGCAATGTGGGGAGAATCAACTGATTTAAATCGGTATTGGAAATAGTACCCTGAGTAACTATAACTAATGGACGTGGATCATCTTCTTCCCATAATTGAGGTGATGTTGTGGTTGGTGCAGGGTTAGGAAGTGGCCCAATAAAATGGACTGTATCAGGCAATCCTTCTCGTGGATATTCAAATGCCAGAGTTGAGAGTTGCAAAAAGCGATCAGCACCAAAGATGACTTCATCGTTGAAAAGTCTGGTTAATGCAGAGCCTCCTGACTGGACTAATGAATTATTGAAACTATCCTGCACTTCGGCTATGAGTTGTTGGTTGGCTTTATCGACGAGCTGTTCATGTGTCAATTCTGGTGGTAATACCGCAGGTGGGATACGTGGCCCCCAGAAAATTGAATCTTTCGAAGAGTAAGCCAGAGGTGTTATACCAATGACTATCACTGGAAGACGATGGGTTTTTTCTTCTTGCAGCAGGGGTAATATGCCATAAAAGCAGTTCTCGGCTATAAGTAGATCTGCTTGTTGTTCACGGATAATTTGCCGTAATTGGCGGTCAAGAACTGGGATTGGGGTGGAGAAGAAATTCTTGAATGCTAGTGCCATTTGTACATTTCCCGGAGGAAGTTGAGCACGGTCGGGAAAATGCTGTTCTAAATGGCGGTAGTCAAAATCTACCTGTTGATCAAAAGGAACAAATTGTGCGCTTAAAGCTTCTACCTGTTGGCGAAATAATGCACCGGTAAACACGGTTACCTGATGTCCTTGTGCTATTAGTGATTGAGCGATCTTTAACATTGGATAGACATGTCCAGGGGTTGCGAGCGCTGCAATGATGATACGTGCCATGACTTACTCCTTTGGTGTTTTGTCTGAGTGACTTAAGTTCCTGATTAGAGTGTAATCATTTTATGACAGTAGTTATAAATTCATTATGGTAATAATTAATTCATTATTGTAATAATAAATTCGTTATAATAATCACCATTGTGATTGATTTATAAAATTTATTGATTTCTTCTCCCTTTTAAGCGGTGTTAGCGCCAAAATGGGAAGGAAGGGGAGAGGAATTGGAGTTCAACGTGCCAACTTATGGCACGTTAGTCTGATTCTAATTTAAAAATCTATTCTTCGCTATTATTAAGAATAAGGTTGCTCTTTGGAACACAACAGCAAACTAAAATATGGCCGTCGTTTTTAATCGCCGTGGCTTTTAAAGGAGAAACCTCACCCTTAATTAAAGAAAGTTTACAGCATCCACATATTCCTGCCCGACATGAATAGGGTACTCTAATTTTTTGTTGTTCCAGTTGTTCTAAAATGATTTGTTGATTATTACCTGTAAAGGTTTTTCCATTATATTCAATAGTGACAGATTGCTCATTTATTTTTGGTAAATCAATATCTTCGACTTTTTCACTACTGCCATATTTACGCGGATCTTTTTTAGCTAATATAGTGACATTATCTCCGATTCTAATAATACCACTTGAACGGGCAATGAGATTCTGACCAAAATCGACATCACCATTTTCTGCTGTACGGAATGATTGCAATGTCGCTAATGGCTCTCCGTTAGGATTTTTAATGCCTTTATCAATGCTGACGGTGGTCAGAATACAGCGACTACACGGTTTGGGTAAATCAAAAATAACATCGCCAATCTGAATTGATTGCCAACTGTCTTCTGCAAATGCTTCTGCACCGGTAATAACAATATTTGGACGAAATTGTTCTAATTTAATACTGGCCGGGCAACGTTGTTGTAATAAATGAAATGAGGCTTCATTAATAAGAAGAAATGGATAACCATCCGCAAATGATAATGGAATTTCGGGGTGTTTTTTTACTCTGCGGGTTAATTCATGGCTTAACCAGCGTAATTGCACCGGAATGTCAAAGAAACTACTTAGCCATCGGTTAACGGTTTCTGGTGCAATGAGAGCCGTAAAATGGTTGCCCCATACTTCCGTAGGTTGCTGTTCAGGTAGGAAATCACTGTAAAGTACGGTGGCATTTTCTCCATTGGGCGCACGCAGATAAATACCGTTATTTAACATAGCCGGAGTAAATAACAACATCTGAGGATATTTACGGGCGGTAATAAAAGTCCCGTCTGTCATTGTGATCATAAAATTGCGATCAAATATAAGGCCGCTTTCACTGACTAATGCATGGGAAAGTTGTAAACCACGCATAGACTTTACCGGGTGGGTATACAGGCGAGACAGAGTGATCATCTGTTAATCTCCATGAAACATTTTTTACATGCGCAACTTTATGACATGTCACTTAGATTAGCTATAATGCGTAACAATTTTCTTTCTTGGTGATATGTAACATGAACTCTCTGTTTGCCAGCACGGCGCGTGGATTAGAAGAATTATTGAAGAACGAACTGGAAATGCTGGGTGCGCAATCATGCAAAATTGTGCAAGGCGGAGTTCATTTTCAAGGTGATGGCAAAGTGATGTATAAAAGTCTGATGTGGAGCAGGCTGGCATCACGTATTTTGCTACCGCTAAACGAATTTAATGTTTATAGCGATTTAGATCTCTATCTTGGCGTTCAGTCTATTGATTGGAGCCAGATTTTTTCTGTAGAAAGTACTTTCTCTGTGCATTTCAGTGGCACAAATGAAGAGATACGGAATACTCAATATGGCGCACTCAAAGTTAAAGACGCCATTGTCGATAGCTTTACTCGTAAGTTGGATCAACGCCCCAATGTGGCAAAGCAACAGCCGGATGTTTGCATTAATGTTTTTTTGAATAAAGAGAAAGCCAGTGTTGCATTGGATTTGAGTGGTGATGGTTTGCATATCCGAGGTTATCGCGATCTTGCTGGTCAAGCCCCACTGAAAGAAAATCTGGCTGCTGCGATTATTCTACGTTCAGGCTGGCAGATTGGTACTCCGATGGTCGATCCTATGTGTGGTTCTGGCACATTATTGATTGAAGCCGCAATGATGGCGGCTGATCGTGCTCCTGGGCTTCATCGTAACCACTGGGGCTTTATTGCTTGGTTGCAACATGATGAAGAAATTTGGCGTGAGGTGACCACAGAAGCGCAGATCCGCTTTCGTAAAGGTCTTCAGGAGACAGCTTCCCGTTTTGTTGGTTCTGATATTGATCGCAGAGTGCTGGATATGGCTCGGTCAAATGCTCGTAGAGCCGGGGTTGCGCAGTTGATAACGTTCCAGCAAGGTGATGCCAGTCGTCTGGAAAATCCGTTGCCAGAAGGCCCTGCTGGAACAGTATTAAGTAATCCACCTTATGGTGAGCGTTTGGAAAGTGAGCCGGCATTGATTGCACTACACAGTTTGTTTGGGCGGATAATGAAAAGCCGTTTCCCTAGCTGGCGTCTGTCTCTATTTAGTGCGTCACCTGAATTGCTGAGCTGCTTGCAATTACGGGCTGAACGTGAGTTTAAAGCTAAAAATGGTCCACTGGATTGCGTACAGAAAAATTATCAGTTGTCAGATAAACCGCACTCATCAGAGGTGAATGTGGCGGAAGATTATGCCAACCGCCTGCGCAAAAATGAAAAGAAATTAACTCACTGGGCAAAACAGCAAGGGATTAATTGTTATCGTCTGTATGATGCTGATTTGCCAGAATACAATGTGGCTGTTGACCGTTATGCGGATAAAGTAGTGATTCAGGAATATGCTCCGCCAAAAAGTGTTGATGCTAATAAAGCGCGTCAGCGTTTATTTGATGCTATCAGTGCAACGATGCAAATTCTTGGACTCTCATCAAATCAATTAGTACTTAAAACTCGTCAGCGTCAGAAAGGCAAAAGCCAGTATGAAAAAATGGCAGAAAAACAGGAATTCTTTCTGGTAAATGAGTATGACGCAAAATTCTGGGTCAATTTAACTGACTATTTGGACACTGGCTTGTTCCTTGATCATCGTATTGCACGAAAAATGCTAGGTGAAATGAGTGAAGGAAAAGATTTTCTGAATCTGTTTGCCTATACCGGAGCAGCGACGGTACATGCTGGATTAGGAGGCGCGCGTTCAACAACGACGGTTGATATGTCTCGCACTTATCTTGAATGGGCTGAACGGAACTTACAGGCTAATGAATTAACCGGGCGTCAGCATCGGTTGATTCAGGCAGATTGTCTCGCTTGGTTGGCACGGGCCAATGAACAGTTTGATTTGATTTTTATTGATCCGCCGACTTTTTCTAATTCTAAACGGATGGAAGATACATTTGATGTACAACGCGACCATATCATGTTGATGAGACAGCTTAAGCGCTTGTTGCGTCGTGGAGGAACGCTGATGTTCTCTAATAATAAACGTGGTTTTAAAATGGATTTTGCTGAGTTGGAAAAAGCTGGCTTGGTGGCAGAAGAAATCACCAGTAAAACCCAGTCGCAGGATTTTGCCCGCAATCGTCAGATTCACAACTGCTGGCTATTACGTCATGCTGGTGAGGAAAAATAATTACTATGTCATTGATAAATGTATCTGGTGCGTGGTTGTCGTTCAGTGATGCACCATTACTTGATAATGCAGAATTGCATATAGAAGAAAATGAAAGAGTTTGTCTGGTTGGCCGTAACGGTGCTGGAAAATCTACTTTGTTACGGGTATTAGCAAAAGAGCAGCCGTTGGATGATGGTCAGGTTATTTACGAACAGGATCTGGTTGTCGCCCGCTTACAACAAGATCCCCCCCGTAATATAGAAGGGACGGTTTTTGATTTTGTTGCCGAAGGCGTTCAGGAGCAGGCCGAATATATTAAATCTTTTCATCTGGTCTCCCGTTTGGTGGAGCAGGACCCAAATGAGAAAAATCTTAACCGCCTGGCAGAATTGCAGGAGGTGCTGGATATTCGTGGGTTATGGTCACTGGATAGCCGCATTAATGACGTATTGAAACAGCTCTCTTTACCTGCGGAAGCGAAGCTCTCTTCTCTTTCAGGTGGTTGGTTGCGTAAGGCCGCATTGGGAAGGGCGTTGGTTAGTTTGCCAAAAGTCTTGCTTCTTGATGAACCAACTAACCACTTGGATATTGATACGATTGAATGGCTAGAGAATTTCCTGAAAGATTTTCAGGGTAGTCTTGTTTTCATTTCTCATGACCGTTCATTTATTCGCAATATGGCAACCCGTATCGTCGATTTGGATCGGGGTAAGCTCGTATCGTGGCCGGGTAATTACGATAAGTTTCTTGAAGGCAAAGAAGACGCGTTGCGTGTGGAAGAGATGCAAAATGCTGAATTTGATCGTAAGTTGGCTCAGGAAGAAGTGTGGATACGTCAGGGGATTAAAGCGCGTCGTACTCGTAATGAAGGGCGTGTCAGGGCATTGAAGGCATTACGTATTGAGCGTTCACAACGCCGTGAAGTAATGGGAACCGCTAAAATGCAGATGGGAGAAGCGAGTCGTTCCGGCAAAATTGTCTTTGAGTTGGAAAATGTTAACTATCAAATTGGTGAAAGGAAACTGGTCAATAATTTCAGTGTGCAAATTCAGCGTGGGGATAAGATTGCACTGGTAGGACCAAATGGTTGTGGCAAAACAACTTTACTGAAACTGATGTTAGGTGAGCTGCAATCTGAGAGTGGCCGTGTTCATTGTGGTACTAAACTAGAAATTGCTTATTTTGATCAGCATCGGATAGCACTTGATCCGGAAAGAACCGTAATGGATAACCTGGCTGGAGGTAAACAGGAAGTGATGGTGAATGGTCGTCCTCGTCATGTTCTGGGTTATTTGCAGGATTTTCTGTTTCATCCCAAACGAGCAATGACACCGGTTAAAGCGCTTTCTGGTGGTGAAAGGAACCGATTGTTACTAGCGCGTCTATTCCTGAAACCCAGTAATCTGTTGGTACTTGATGAGCCAACCAACGATCTGGATGTAGAAACATTAGAGTTGCTGGAGGAGCTGGTAGACAATTATACAGGTACTGTATTGCTGGTGAGTCATGATCGTCAATTTGTTGATAACTCCGTGACAGAATGTTGGATTTTTGAAGGTAATGGTGCGATCAATAATTATGTTGGTGGTTATTACGATGCTCAGCAACAGCGCGAACAGGTTGTATCGTTGCGCCAGCAAAATAAGAAAAAACTTCAAACGGAAGTTAAAGTAGAAAAGATTAAGGAACCGCCAAAAAATTCTCGTAACAAAATGAGTTACCATTTATTACGAGAGTTAGAGCAATTACCATCATTGTTGGAGAAACTGGAAGAAGAGCTTGATCAGTTACAATCTCAAGTGAGTGATCCTGAATTTTTTAATCAGCCTCATGTAATAACCCAAAAAATATTGACTGAACTGTCTCAAAAAGAGCAAGCATTAGAAGCGGCTTTTGATCGCTGGCAGGAATTGGAAACATTGAAAACAGTTAATAGTTAACATAATTAGCAGAATCATACTGCGAAATTGTTCTGAGTATGATTCTGTGGATATTCCCGATTTCCTTAACAGGGAGAAAGATCTTGTGTTCCGGTAACCATCATCATGAAATGGTATTGTGCCCTCAATGTGATTTGCTGGTGACATTGCCAGAATGGGTTCAGGGAACGAAGGCAGTTTGTCCTCGTTGTAAGACGACATTAGTCACATGGTGGAAAGAACCTAAACATCAGCCAACAGGTTATGCAGTCAGTGCATTATTTATGCTGTTAATGGCTTGCCTGTTTCCATTTGTCAGCATGAGTGTGGCGGGAATTGGCAGTGAAATTACCTTATCTCAAATCCCTCAGGTGATGTTTAATGAAAATTACGTCAGTGTGGGAACATTCTTTTTGCTCTGTGTTCAACTGGTGCCTGCGTTTTGTATGGTAGCGGTTATTCTCTTGTGCCAGGGTGTTGTTACTTCTCAGAAGATAAAAGTCTGGTTGGCCAGGGTCTTATTCCAGATGAAAAGCTGGTGTATGGTTGAAATCTTTCTGGCAGGGGTGTTAGTCAGCTTCGTTAAGTTAATGGCTTATGGTGATATTGGGTTAGGTTTAAGTTTTTTGCCATATTGTCTGTTCTGTCTTCTCCAGGTGAGAGCATTTCAATGTCTGGATCGCCACTGGTTATGGAATCAGATAACCCTCGCACCTAGGGTGAATATACCGTTACAGGCAGGAAGATCGGGGTTAGTGCAGGGTGTTCGATTATGCCAGTGTTGTACGGCTATTTTACCGGCAGACCAATTGGTATGTACACGTTGTTATACTCGTGGGCATGCCCGTCGTCGCAACAGTCTACAATGGACAATGGCACTGATAGTGACAGCTTTAATGCTGTATATTCCTGCTAATATTATGCCAATGATGGTGACAGAATCGTTAGGTAATCGGAGTAACTCCACTATTATGGCTGGAGTGATATTACTATGGAGTGTAGGTTCATACCCGGTCGCTTTAGTCATTTTTATTGCTAGTATTATGGTGCCATCCTTGAAAATGCTGGCAATTAGCTGGTTGTGTTGGGATGCCAAAGGTCACGGTAAACGGGATTCCACCCGAATGCATTTTATTTATGAAGTTGTCGAATTTGTTGGCCGTTGGTCAATGATTGATGTATTTGTTATCGCAATATTGTCATCACTGGTACGTATGGGGAAATTGATGAGTGTCTACCCTGCTATGGGGGCAGTTATTTTTACTTTAGTTGTGATCCTGACTATGTTTGCGGCAATGACATTTGATCCGCGTTTAATTTGGGATAGGGCCAACGTTAAACATTCGTTATAAGGCAATGAAGGGGTGTCAAGGTGACGGATAAAGTTGAAGACCAGAGTCAGGCTAAAATCGATAAAATTAAAAGTTGGTCGCCAGTCTGGATTGTACCGATTGTGACAGTGCTTATAGGTGCTTGGATATTGTTTTACCATTTCAACCACCAAGGGCCGGAAGTGACGTTGATTACCTTCAACGCGGAGGGCATTGAAGCTGGAAAAACTAAAATTAAAAGCCGTAGTGTGGATGTCGGCGTGGTTGAGAGGGTCATGCTGAGTGATGATCTTAGTCAAGTTATTATTAAGGCTCGGCTGAATGATGGCATGGAAAATCTATTGCGTAGTGACAGCGCTTTCTGGGTAGTGAAACCGCAGATTGGCCGTGATGGAATATCTGGTCTTGGTACTCTTCTGTCCGGGGCTTTTATTGAGCTTCAACCGGGAACGAATGGTGATGAAGAAGATGAATTTAATTTGTTGGACTCACCACCATTGGCTTCACCTGATGCAAAAGGTATTCGTGTCATCTTGGTCAGTGATAAAGCGGGTCAGCTCAATCCGGGTGATCCGGTGTTGTTTCGTGGTTATCGGGTTGGTTCTGTTGAAACCAGCGAGTTTGAATCGAAATCTCATCTGATGAGATATCAGCTATTTATTAATGCACCTTATGATGGTTTGTTGACAACCAATGTCCGCTTTTGGAAAGAGAGTGGTATTACCTTTGATATGTCTTCTCAGGGGGTACGTGTTGAAATGGCTTCGTTATCAACGCTGTTTGGTGGTGGTGTCAGTTTTGATGTGCCTAAGGGTTGGGAATTGGGTGAGCCAATTAAAGAAAAAGCCACTTACAAACTTTTTGACAACCAAAGAAGCATTCAGGATTCTTTATATACCGAACATAAAGATTATCTGTTGCTCTTCTCTGATTCTGTTCGAGGGCTACAGCCGGGTGCGCCAGTAGAGTTCCGTGGTATCCGTATGGGGACTGTGGCAAAAGTACCATTCTATTCAGAGGGAATGAGACAGCGGTTAGATAACGATTTTCGTATCCCAGTACTTATCTCCATTGAACCGGAGCGCTTTGAGAAGGAGCTGGGAGAAGGGTTTGATGTTGAGAAAGAGCTGAATAGCATAACTAAACGTGGTCTGCGGGCGTCCCTCAAGTCAGGTAACTTGCTGACAGGGGCACTGTTTATTGATTTGGATTTCTATCCAAATGAAAAAGGGTGGGCCGGCCCGTATGAAATTGCAGGTTATCCGCTATTGCCGACAATCAGTGGTGGCCTTGCTCAAATTCAACATAAGGTTATTGCAGCGTTAGACAAAATTAATAATATGCCGGTTGAGCCAATGTTTAATCAGGCTATTCGCACTTTGGAAGAGAGCCAGAAAGCGATCAGAAAAGCACAACAGACCCTTGATGAATTGAATAAGGTGCTGGCGAATCCTGAAACCAAAGATCTGCCAAAAGATATACAGAAAACATTGCAGGAGTTTAGCCGCAGTATGCAAGGTTTCCAGCCTGGTTCACCGGCTTATAACAAGATGTTGGATAATATGCAGCGATTAGATCAAGTGTTGAGTGAACTGCGACCTGTTCTGAGGACGTTGAATAATAAGAGCAATGCGTTAGTTTTTGAGTCTAAGCCAATTGAAGATCCAGAACCGAAAAAGGCTAAAAAATGATGAGAAGATTGGCATTAATTTTAGTGATTTTTATTTCTGCTTGTAGCCGTCAGCCAGAAAAAACTTACTATCAATTGCCGGTAGTAGCAATAGCATCACAAAAGAGTGCTATTGTGCAGCATGATCGCCAATTATGGGTACAACGGGTTATGTTGTCCGATTATCTGTCCTCCTCCGGTGTGGTGTATCAAAGTAGTGATGTTAGTTATGTCAGTGCGGCGAATCACTTGTGGGCAAGTCCACTTGAACAACAGTTACAGCAAGTGCTGGTAGCTGAGTTAACTATGGCATTGCCTCAGCGTTTAGTTTCTGCTCAACCATTGGTTAATAAGCCAGATACACTAGACGTGACAGTCACCAGTTTTCATGGTCGTTATGATGGTAAGGTGATTTTGCAAGGTTACTGGACATTAACGCATCAGGAGAATGTCGTTAAACAGCCCTTTAATCTGGTGCTAAAACAGCAAGAAGATGGTTACGATGATTTAGTCCGCACATTGGCAAAAGGATGGAGTCAGTTGGCGCAAGCTATTGCCAGTCAATTAATTTCCCAACCGTAACCCTCTGTCATTCTCCGAGTGTAAAACTTTTGCACTCGGAGAAAATTGGTATTATCAATAGGATAAAAATTTCTCTTTATTATTAATACGTTATTGTTTTTTTTGTACTGATATAACAAATATTACATTAATATGAATTTCTTGACTTGATTTTCAAAATTTATAGGGGTATTTCTAAATTGTGGTTGGATAAATGGTGACCACTGTTTTCTTTCTACTGATCTAGCTTATGAGGTAAATAAAAGCATGAAGAGACAGAAACGAGATCGTTTAGCACGAGCATTATCGAGAGGGTACCATGCAGGTATTTTGGGGCGTCCAAGGGAGCATTGTCCCTATTATTCATTAGATGCCCGTTCTCATTGGTTAGGAGGATGGCGTCAGGCGATGGAAGACAGGTCGGTGATGGCTTAGTCTGCCAAACTGATGGTATAGGTTAGGTGAGAAAAACCTCCATTCCTTATCAACGTGATATATATCCCAAATTTAATCTGACAGTGACTGATTGTTTATACAGATATCTGTCAGATTGAATCCTGTGAGTTTTCTCTGTCCAGATTTCCCTTTGGTTGTGACTAAAGTAAAAATGCCCGTGCTGTGTAAATAAGTTTTTTCTAGCGTCAATGGCTTACCAACTATTTGTTAAATTATTAAAGCATCGTGTGATGAAACCTTTGATGTATCGCATGTAATAAATCGGTAAGCATTAGCAATGTCAGGATTACAATTCTTTCATGTTGTTGTGCTGTTATTTGAGAATTCGGTAACATGTGAATGACTGGCCGCTAGGTGACATATCCTATTTAACCTATTCAACATGACGACTGAAATTGCGGCCATTAAGTAATCTACTTGGTAAATACGAGAGAAGATTGTAATTCAATAATTGCAGTCAGATGGGTTTGTTAAACATTTATGATGTAATTCAACCCAAAAGAGACGGCTATATTCTTCAATCCCATCGACTGATATGGTTATAGATTCATGGCTTGTATAGGCTGTTTGAAGCAATGATAATAGCGTCGATCCGCCATTAATCGTGCATACCCACCTAAATCCTTGGATACGGGTAGGAGTCGCTATTTTTCCATAGCAATCCCCATTTGTGTTAGGTGCTTTTAGCATTTCGACGGTACCGTCAATCCTATCGAGTTTTGCAATGGCAGTTGGTGTAAGAGTCAATGCTATGATTGTGAGCAGTATTTTTCTGATGTTCATATAATATTACCTCGGTGTGTTTGTTAATATTAATCATAAATCTTAATTATTATTAATGTTTTACCTGTCATCAGTATGCTTTGGGGAGCTTGTTTGATATATCAGGTCAATTTGATCATAGCACAATTTGCCAATTGTATACTGATTGGTCAGCGACAATTGGGTGTTTGTCATGCAGATATTCAGGTGTGGATTTGTGTTATTTCTAGTCGAGGTAGGTCAAAGTTAGAACTTGATTTGATTTTTTTCTGTATATACTCAATGGATTTCAAGATGGATCGCGACGGCAAGGGAGCGAATCCCCGGGAGCATAGAGAACTATGTGACCGGGGTGAGTGAGTGCAGCCAACAAAGAGGCAACTTGAAAGATGACGGGTATAGATATTGAATCTTATACTCTGAGATATAACCGGAATTACCTTTGAGGGAGAAAAAATAGCACCAAGTATTTTTTTAAGATATTGGTTACTTGGTGGTGTGCTTTTAGTGAAAAAAGGTGAAAAGCAATTAGCCAGTCACCTTCCTTTTCGATATGTTACTGATTATTGATTAGAAAGCGCTGGTATCTTTAAACAAGCCTACTTTCAAATCCGTTGCCGTATAGATGATTTTTCCATCTACTAACACTTCACCATCAGCCAGTCCCATAATCAATTTACGGTTAATGACACGTTTAAAGTTGATACGGTAGGTGACTTTTTTAGCCGTTGGTAATACTTGGCCGGTGAACTTAACTTCGCCAACGCCAAGGGCACGGCCTTTACCTTCACCACCTAACCAGCCAAGGAAGAATCCAACCAATTGCCACATGGCATCAAGGCCAAGGCAGCCGGGCATTACCGGGTCATTAATAAAATGGCAGTCGAAAAACCATAAATCAGGGGTAATATCCAGCTCGGCTTCTATGTAACCTTTATCGTAGGTACCGCCGTTTTCTGTCATTTCAATGATGCGATCCATCATTAGCATATTACCAGATGGTAATGGCGGCCCATTTTCTCCGAACAGCTCACTGCGTCCAGATGCGATAAGATCTTCTTTTGTGTAGGATTTACGTTTATCAACCATATTATCAGATAGCCTTATATTTAATGTAGGGTAAATAATAGAGTACACTTGTACGCTGAACAACTCCGATCAGACATTGTGAATTAACCCAACCAGCGAAGAAACCACGGGAATTTAGGTCGTTCCTGATTATTCGCCTGTGTTATACGTTCTTGTATCATAGCTAACAAGTGTGTTTCTTGTTGATCATAATAAGGGATACCTGTCAATAAAGGCAGCGCTTCAGAAACATGTTTTACTGACCATAAATGAAATTTTTGCGCTTTTACCGCATCTACAATGGCTTGATTAAGACATAAATGATGGATGTTCGCTGCGGGTAGGATGACTCCCTGTTGACCAGTTAGCCCTCTGCGGTGGCATACTTCAAAGAAACCTTCGATTTTTTCGTTAATACCACCGATGGGTTGAACATAACCAAATTGATCTACTGCACCTGTGACGGCCAGTTGTTGATCAATGGGTTGCAGGGAAAGAGCACTTATCAATGCGCATAATTCGGCAAGAGAAGCGCTGTCGCCGTCAACTTCACCATAGGACTGTTCAAATACAATAGATGCAGAGAAAGGTTGTGGTTGATCCAATTTTAGCTCGGAAATTAAAAATGCTTGCATAATCATCATGCCTTTCGCATGGATATTGCCACCTAACTCAACTTTGCGTTCAACATCAACAAATTCCCCATCTCCCATATGGGCCACGCAAGTGATACGGGATGGCTCTCCTACTGGATCAGGATGGCCGGGATACTCTAGCACAGATAATCCATTAATTTGGCCAATGACCATGCCTTGGGTGCGGATAAGAATCTGGCCTTTGTGAATTTCCTCTAAACTACGTTCAGGCAGATAATTGTGACGCCAGCGGCGATTTTCCTCTGCTTGTTTAATTGATTGAGCTGTAATCTGATTTTCTTGCTGATAGAGTGCCGCAGTAGTCAGTTGCCGTTGTAGCCAGAGAATATCTAAAGGCAGGAGGTGTTGATCTTCTACATGGCGGATTGCTTGTTGGACAAGCTCAGGCCAAGCATTGTGACTCAATGGAGGTAATTGCCATTGTTGAATGAGTCCATTGATATAATCGCACCACAGGCTTAAATCCTGCTCATTATGAAATGGCATATCCAGCTCAAATTCGCCATATAGAGCGCTTTTTGTTAATTCAGGTTCTGTAGCCTGAAACTCTTCAAGGCTTAGACGATCTCCAACCAGGATCAGACGTAGCTTTAATGGCATAGAAGGGATAGGTAATGGTAACGGTTTGTTGCTATCCGGAGACAACCATTCAAAGCGTTGCTGAATAATCATCTGTTTCAGGCGAACCCACATTAAGGGCTGAGACAGTAGGGTACGTAACGGTAGAATAAGTACACCGCCATTTACCTGATGAATCAGACCGGGTTGTAAGTGAATTTCTCCGTTGTGAGAATGGAAGCAGCCAAATAGTTGCTCTGCTTCTATCCATTCACGATAGGCGACGCGTAACTCAGGTGTGAAATGGCCTGCTGTTGATGGTTGCCAGCTAATTTTCTGTTGCTGTATGTGATAATTGCCACCAATTTGGGGAAGCTCTTTCGTGAGTAATGGACGGATAGACTCAGCTAATGCTGACAAATAAATATCACATTCTTCGGCTTTCAATAGCATAAAAGGCTGGCGGGAATCCATCCGGCAAAAAAGCTGTAAACCACTATGTAGCCGTGATTGAACGGCTTCCATACTGGCAGACGCCTGTTGGGAAGCAGAATGAAAAAGCGCATCATAAGGAACGCAATTCGGCAGTAATGCCTGCCAGTCTAGTTTGTTAGTGGTCAAAGTGATCGCTGTATGTTGTAAAGTAGGAAAGCGTCGATTATACAAGATTAAGATATAAACCAACATGCTTGAATGTTTGCTATTGCAGACACTTTATGTAAAAAATAATTTTTTCAAAAAACAGATATTAATCAGTTTGGCTATAAGCAATTTACTAAAATAGTTGTTATGCTTATTTTTAGTTACGCTGTCACTGAGAAAGTAAGATGAAATATCAACAACTGGAAAATTTGGAATGTGGCTGGAAGTGGGCTTATCTGATGAAAAAACATCAAGAAGGCGAGCCAATTACTAGATATATTGAAAACAGTGCAGCTCATGCAGCCGTTGATAAACTCATTGAACTTGAGAGTGAACCGGTAAGGGTACTGAAATGGATTGAGCAGCATATGAATCCTGATTTATCCAACCGGATGAAACAAACTATCCGCGCTCGGCGTAAACGGCATTTTAATGCGGAACATCAACATACTCGCAAGAAATCCATCGACTTAGATTTTCCTGTGTGGCATCGCTTATCTGCACTTTCTCAGCGACGGGGTAATACACTGTCTGAAACTATTATCCAGTTAATTGAAGATGCTGAGCGGGAAGAAAAGTATGCCAATCAGATGTCCAGCTTGAAACACGACTTGGAAGCTATTCTGGGTAAGAAAGAGTAATTTCAGTTGTGATAGGCTGGTATCGCAACAAGCTCTTTTAATAAGTTTGATATAAAATTTCACTATCGGTAAAAGAAAACCCCATCTGACAATGGGGCTTTCTGAGCTTTTGATGATTAATTATAACCAAGAAAGGCTATTATTGAGCAGATTGTGCTTGAGTAACAACCTCTTTAGTACCTTGAATTTCGATCTCTACACGACGATCTGGCGCCAGGCAGTTGATTAGGTTAGGTTTGCGAACCTTATCACAAGTAGAACCAGTGACAGGGTTTGCTTTACCGTGGCCTTCCGCGCTGATGCTGCCGGCAGGGATACCTTTAGATACCAGATAGTCAACTACGCTTTGAGCGCGTTTTTGAGACAGCTTCTGATTGTAAACATCTTTACCGATACGGTCAGTGTAGCCTAAAACCAGTACCTTGCCCTGATTTGGGTCGATATTTGCTAACTCAGTATAGAGTTGATCCAGATTGTGCTTACCTTCGGCTTTCAGCTCAGAACTTGCAAATTCGAACAGCACATCAGAACGCAGGGTAAAACGTTTATTTTCAACAACGGGGGTTGGAGCTGGTGTTGGAGCAACAATCGGAGCTGGAGCAACAATTGGGGCTGCTGCTTCATCTTGGCCGAAGCGGTAAGAAACACCTACGCTCAACAGACCGTTATCAGGACGTGCACCTACTGAACCTGCATCCCCGATATTGTTAACCCACTGGTAATCCAGACGAGTAGCCCAGTCTTTAGTTATTGCATACTCAACACCGATAGCTGCCAGTGGAGAAACACCGGTGTCATGATTTTTCAGATGAGTATTGGTTACGCTGTAAGTTGCTTTGGAATCTGCCCGCCAAACCATACCACCCAGGCGAGTATAGATATCCAAGTCATCCATAATTGGATAGCTCAGTTTGGTTGCCATTTGGAAACCGTGGGCTTTGAAGGCACCATTATTGACGCTGCCTTTGTAAGGCATACGACCTAGCCAGTCGTAACCTATTTCAAAACCTAGGTACGGATTGGCTTGATAACCTAAGAAAGCACCCGTACCCAATTGGTTTTTGTGAGTAGGGCCATTACCGATTGCACTGGTATAATCGTTACCGTAGAAATTCACGTCATGGTATTGGGACCAACCCAACTTACCACCGGTATACCAAGTGTTGTCTTTTGGAGCTGCTTGCGTTGCAGTTGTGAAAGCGGCCACTGCCACTGCTACCGCGATAGCTATCTTTTTCATTTTAACGCCTCGTTATTATCATCACCCAATAGGCAATTGGCTTTGGGAGCCTTTTTACTTACTGCCTACCCCATTAGGCTATTTCATTTGCCATTCTTTGTAATAAAAGCGAACACTGAGTTGTGTTCAAATTCTTCGGTACCGTTATTGTGTGTACACTTTGAATTTTACGCGTTTCCGTGTTCACTATTTATCCATAAGAATGGCCTGCACTAATTTAATATCTACTAAGATAGGCTGTTGAGCCATATTGATTAAAAAACTCAGTTAGGAATACTGCACTTTCATAAAACCGATGGACTAAAACAATACAAGGGTACTAAGTGCAGTAACCTTTAATGGTGTAAAGTCTACAACGAAGTTAAAAAGTTACAAGTGCCCCTTGATTAATAGAGTAAAAAATTTAAAAGATAATGCATGATTTCAAAAAAACTTTACTATTCTTTACAACTAATCTTACCTTAATTAATTGATTTTAATTGTGATCAGGGGTTCTTGGTCTGAATTGGTTATTTTGTGTTATGAATATTGCGATAATGCTTGGTTTTAGTCAATGGTAGTGAATGGAGTGGATTTTTAGTAAATTTGATCGCGATTCAGCATGGTTGGTTTCTTTACTTACATCTTGTGGGCGCATAATAAAGCCCAGAGCATTACCTTTTTGTGCCGCCGCCTGTAATCTTACGGTATCTTTTTCCGATAACTTTGGTAGCCAGCCAAGTACCACGCTGTAATTACCACTCGCCAATGCTCTTTCCATTGCCTCTACCGTTGTAATGGAGCTAATGCGATTTAATTGGATAATCTTATCTAAAGGTAATCCAGAGTTAATTAACCATTGGCGGCTCAGTTTTTTATGTGGACTAACCCATAGCAACCAGCGGGCTTCATTTCCTGATTGGCGTAACAAAGGTAGCAATATACGATTAATGACCGCTTGGCTATCGCTATATTGGTTATCACTATAAATCAATTCACTCACTATACCCGTCATCTTTCAAGTTGCCTCTTTGTTGGCTGCACTCACTCACCCCGGTCACATCGTTATCTATGCTCCCGGGGATTCGCTCCCTTGCCGCCGCGATGCATCTTGAAATCCATAGGGTATAGAAGGGTAAACCCAGGGTGATTGAATGCCCATAATGAACCTCGCCACAATTAACTGTATTAATATACAGTATCTTCATACCAAGCTAAGATCAAGTCTATTTTTTCAAAGAGCTTCGCAAATATTGACTGTAAATGGCTGTAAACTCATTTAACCATTGGCAGATAAAATTGGATTGCGTATGTTTTTAATTGCTTGTTCCTGTTATTTATTTTACTAGTAATTGGGACAAATCTATGGATAAGAGATTTATTTGCACAAAACTCATGGAGTGATCTGTATGTTTTTGTCTGAGGTACGTTTTACTCAACTCAAAAATGGTTTTTCTTCGTTTGGGGCATTGACAAGGAAGCCACAGTTTGGTGGTTACAGCCTGTTAGCTGATGGGATTATGTTCGCTATTATTGCTGATGGAGAATTATATTTAAGGGGAAATGGCCATGCTGAAGTATTATTTAAAGCCAGAGGAATGAAAAACTATATTTACTCGAAAAAAGGAGTGCCTGTAACTTTGCGTTATTATCAAGTTGTTGAGTCACTTTGGCAAGATCAAGAGTTGTTATCTCAATATGCGTATTTGGCTTATCATTACTCATTTATTGAAATGGTGGGTAAAAAGAAGATGCCAGAGCGTTTGAAGGATTTACCTAATCTTGGAATGTCTTTGGAACGTCAGTTATGGAAAGTCGGAATATGTAAAGTTGAAGATTTGCGGTTGTTAGGTGCGAAAGCCAGTTATTTAAAATTGCATCAATATAAAAGAAATTCTAATGTTAGTTTATTGCTTGCTTTGGCTGGTGCAATTGAAGGATGTCATTCAGCCGTTTTACCGGTACAGATTCGTAATGATTTATTACGCTGGCACAAGGAATTGGCTTGTTAGATCTTTATCGTGAACAGCTAAAGAAAGGGGCAGTCAACTGCCCCAGTATGTCAATCTGGTTATATTTAATTAATTTTTTTAATGATACTGGCGATTTTAGGTAGCAATGCTATTAATAAACTGATTTGTTGCAATACCAGTTGTTCTTTACTATTTCTTTCTGCCGGCGCTTGCTCAATTCTTTTCACTATGTTGACAGGTATTTGCTTAATTCTATCATCGTCTATTAATATCGATTTTAATGCTGTATCGACATAACAAACAGCATCATTAAGAATATCCAAAATAGCTTTATTATCCAATTTATCTCGATGTGCTCCCAGCGCAGAGATGTAACTTAGCATGGTGTGATTTAGGCACAATAGCTGGAATGCTTTTTCTTGAGAAGTCTGGTCACTTTTCGGCTCGGCAGACATGTTTGAAATAACGGATACCAGTTCTGCATCACTATTATGGGCATCACGGCGGGCAATTCGATAGGTCAATCCATTATCTTTTCCCTGATAATATTGAACTAAAATGGCATCAAGGTAGCGACAGTTGGTATTCATCGTCCGGTTTATCACTTGTGATAACTGGCGGAATTTCCAGTCTGGCCAAATGAAATTTACGGCTAACCAGGCGCTACCACAACCGATTAATGTGTCAATAATTCTTGGTAATGCGACTTCAAAGCCTTCATCTAATAAATTGAAGCATAATAATACCAGTAATGTGATAAACAGGGTTGCATGTGCATATTGGGTGTTACGGAAGACGAAGAACAATACACCAGAAATGACAATTAACACCAGTTGCCCCTCAATAGATGGCACAAAGTAAAGGATTGGTAAGCCAATCAATACCCCGGCAACGGTTCCTATTATTCTCAGTATCAAACGGCGGTGAGTAGCGCTGTAGTTGGGTTGGCAAACGAATAGACTAGTTAGTAAAATCCAATACCCATGTTGTAAATCCAACAACTGGATCATGGTGTAGCCACTACATAGCAGAACAGACATACGGATTGCATGGCGGAACAGGGCTGATTTTGGGGTTAGATGGCGGTCGAGTCTTAGACAAATATCACGCCAGCCAGTTAAAGTTTCGTCAGATAGTTGAGTCTCATCTTCTCTGTCTTTGGAAAGATTATATCGTCCAGAACTCATGCTTGCTAATTGTGCATCAATCGCGCGCAGGTTTTTCAGCAAATTATATAAGGCGGTAATCTTGAGGTTATGTTTCTGTTGCTTACTGAGTTGTTGTAGGGAACTTTCCAAATAGTTAAATGCACGTTCAATACGTGGATTGTGCTGGTATGGTTTATGCCAAAGTATCGATTGAGCAATCTGTTCACATACATGGGCTTGTATAGAGAGAAGACGTTGAAAACGGAACAGAATATCGCTGTAACGGAAAATATGTAGTAGGCTCTGATATTGCACATGAGATGAACTTGCCCGTTCGTGAATATCTTGTGCAACAAAGTAATAATGCAGAGTGTGGTGAGTTCCGCGTTGGCGGCTATCGCCTTTCAGACGGGTCAGTAGGGAGGTTTTGGCTTGATTTAGCGTGTTAACTAAGACACTGTTTGCCATTGCCACATTAATGACGGATTGCTGATATCCTTCTTCTATTATATCGGGATCAAACAGATTAGCTTTAGCGTCAAGGTAAACTGCGAGTTGTTGGTAACAACGTGCTAGATTGTCTTGTAATGGGCGAATAGGGAACAGTAAATGGCCCGTTAGAGTTAGCAGGTTATACCAGATTGCACCTGTCAGCAGTAATAGGGGTTGTTGATACCATAGTGGGAAAATAGACGAGCCAAGCATGGTATAAATTGCGATCAGCAACGCACCAAATGCAATAGTGGCATAACGTTGTCCGAGGGCTCCCAGTAAGATAAAACTGCAAGTGGATAACGCCAGTCCAATGGTAAAAAGCCAGGGATAAGGGAACAGTAATTCAATAGAGGCTGAAGCGATAAAGAAAGAAATCAGCGTGATCACTAGATTACGTAAACGTCCAGTTAGACGATCATCAAGATCAGCGAGTGCTGCGGCAACAACGCCCAAGGTCAATGAGATAGTTATTTTAGGCTCTTTATTCAGAAGCCAAGGCACTAGTGTTGTTCCAGCCAAGGCGATTAGGATACGGTTATAGTAGAGAAAATGACTGTTATAAAGAAAACGGCGCAGACCGGAGAAAACAGTTAGCACAAGATACCTCTGAGGTAATAATAACGGCCATAAATAACTATACCCTACGGATTTCAAGATGCATCGCGACGGCAAGGGAGCGAATCCCTGGGAGCATAGGTAACTATGTGACCGGGGTGAGTGAGTGCCGCCAACAAAGAGGCGACTTGAAAGATAACGGGTATATTATGATAAAAGGTTTATTGGTGATAAAAAACTCTTATAAGACATAATTCAACTATTTTTTAGGTACGGCGCTCGATAATGGAACTTAAAGCAACACAAATTGGTCAACGCCTTGCTCAGCATCCTTATAATCGGGTGCGCTTGCTGAATGCAGGTATTGAAGTCAGTGGTGAAAAGCATCAATACCTGATCCCATTTAACCAGTTAATTAATATTCAGTGTAAACGGGGTATCATCTGGGGTGAGTTAGAGTTTGAGCTATCCGATGGAAAAGCGGTTCGCCTTCATGGTACTGAATGGCAGCAAACTCAGCGTTTTTACCATTATCTGCTTGGTGAATGGCAGAAATGGAGTCAGGAAATGAGTGATATTAGTGCTAATGTACTGACAGCTCAGGTTAGTGAAATCAACAGAATTGGACAACAGAATCGCTGGTTGAAAAAAGCTGATTTGTTCCAATTACAACAACAAATTCAAGCAACATTTCAGGCTTTACCGTTGCCATTACAACGTCTGGAACAATTTGATCATTGCCGGGATGGGTATCAAATTTGTTTGCGTTGGCTTGAGAATGGCGAAAAGTGCGTTGAAAAAATCAATCTGCAATGGACAGAACGTATGTTGGAGCAACACCGTGACTTTTTTCAGCGGGTAGAAACATCTCCTTTAAACCGTTCTCAGAGTCTGGCTG
Organism: Photorhabdus sp. RM96S; assembly: GCF_042879335.1. Lineage (NCBI taxonomy): Bacteria > Pseudomonadati > Pseudomonadota > Gammaproteobacteria > Enterobacterales > Morganellaceae > Photorhabdus > Photorhabdus sp. RM96S. The sequence goes on from NZ_JBHFKT010000003.1 coordinate 115,171, forward strand.
TTATTAATGGTGAAAATTCAGTTCTGGTTCTTGCTGGCGCGGGTAGTGGAAAAACATCGGTGTTAGTAGCGAGAGCGGGTTGGTTATTACTTCTCCAACAGGCGATTCCCGAACAGATATTATTGTTAGCCTTTAGTCATCAAGCCGTAAATGAGATGAATGAAAGGATTCAGACGCGTCTTGGTGTGAATGAGATTAAAGTAAAAACGTTTCATACTTTGGCGTTGCATATCATTCAGCAAGGGAGTAATAAAGCGCCAAAAATCAGCGTGTTGGAAACAGATGGACAAAAAAGAAAAGATTTTCTGATTAAACACTGGCAACAACAATGCAGCGAGAAGAAAGCACAGGCCAAAGGTTGGCGGGAATGGCTGACAGAGGAGTTGAAATGGGAAGTGCCGGAAGGTGAATTTTGGCACGATAAACAGCTTGTTAACCGTTTGTCAGATCGGCTTGAGCGTTGGTTGGGGTTGATGCGTATACATGGTGGTAGTCAGAAAGCAATGATAGAGCAAGTTCAGGAAGAGTACCTGGATCGGTTTCAAAAATGTATTCGCCTGATGGGGCCTTTATTAAAAGCGTGGAAATCTGAATTGAAAACAGAAGGTGCTGTTGATTACTCAGGGTTAATCCATCAGGCTGTAAATATTCTGGATAAAGGGCGGTTTATCAGCCCGTGGAAGCATATTCTGGTCGATGAGCTTCAGGATATTTCACCATTAGGGGCCAAATTGCTCACTGCAATGCGAACCCAAAATAGCCAAAGCTGTCTGTTTGCCGTAGGGGATGACTGGCAGGCAATTTATCGTTTCAGTGGCGCGGAGCTGATGTTGACTACCGCATTTGCTAATTATTTTGGCAAAGGTGCTGAATGTGTACTGGATATCTCTTATCGGTTTAATGATAGGATTGGTGAGATTGCTAACGCGTTTGTGCAACAAAATCCGAATCAGTTAAGGAAGTCACTAAATGGTTTGACTAAAGGTAATAAAAAATCAATTGTTATCTTGCCAGAAGACCAGCTTGAACCTTTATTGAATAAAATGAGTGGCTATGTCACTGAGCAGGAAACGATTTTATTGCTGGCGCGTTATCACTATTTGAAACCTGAATTACTGAAAAAAGCAGCAACTCGCTGGCCTAAATTGAAAATAGAGTTTATGACTATCCATGCATCCAAAGGACAACAAGCGGATTATGTGATTATTCTTGGTCTGCATCAGGGGCAAGATGGTTTTCCTGCACCAGCAAGAGAATCTGTGATGGAGTGGGTTTTATTGCCACAGCCAGAAGATTTTTCGGATGCGGAGGAGCGTCGCCTTTTGTATGTTGCATTAACACGGGCGAAGAAGCAGGTATGGTTGATGCAAGACAAGAAGAATCCATCGGTGTTTGTACGTCAGTTAGAGCAGCTAAGTGTGCCTGTTCAACGTAAACCTTGAGATTTTGCGTTGGCTGAAATATTCAGTGCCATCATGGGATACCTTTCCTGGAAATCCCACTCTGTTTTTTCTAAGGATCTGACGTGGAGAGAGCACGTAGTTACAGGTATATATTATAAAGACTTATTTCAGACGTTCATTCAGGTAATGTTGATAATCAGGCACTTGAATATCTACTGAGTCAGAAAATAGAGGAGAACTAACAATAAAATCCGCAGACGCTAGATTAGTTGCAACAGGGATATTCCATACTGTAGCAAGGCGTAGAAGTGCTTTTACATCAGGATCATGAGGCACGGAATTAAGTGGATCCCAGAAAAATATCAACACATCAATTTTCCCTTTTGAGATTAGAGAACCAATTTGTTGATCTCCACCCATTGGACCACTAAGCATATTGGTAACAGATAATCCGGTTTCGTTCTGAATCAGATTACCGGTTGTGCCGGTAGCGTATAAATGGTGTTTCTTGAGTAAACTTTTATGTTTTTTGGACCAGGCTAGCAGCGAAGTTTTACAGTGGTCATGTGCAATAAGCGCTATATTTTTATAGGGAGACAGCGTACGGGTTGTTAATTCCATGCAGATACCTTTGATAATCGTTATTGTGTTTTCGATCGTAGTGAGTTCAATTGATAACAACGTTTATCATATACATTGCAATAAATAAACAAAGTAAAAATATCGTATTTTAAGGAGTAAAAAATGAGTGATCAGCAAATTGCGGACATACTGAAACGAGTAAAAACTATCGCGTTGGTAGGTGCGAGTGAAAAAACTGCTCGTCCAAGTTATAAAGTTATGGCTTATTTACTGGAACAAGGCTATCAGGTGATTCCTGTCAGCCCGAAGCTTGCCGGACAAACACTGCTTGGGCAACGAGTGTATGCACAATTGGCAGATATTCCACAGGCTGTTGATATGGTTGATGTATTCCGTAATGCTGACGCTGCATATGACATTGCGCAAGAAGCTATAGATATCAAAGCAAAAGTGCTCTGGTTGCAACTTGGTGTTATTAATGAGCAAGCAAAAATATTGGCAGAGGAAGCAGGTCTGGATGTTGTTATGGATCGCTGCCCAAAAATTGAAATTCTAAGATTGGGACTCGAAAAATAATATTTGTCAGCTTGTAATTATTTGGTTTCTAATTAGTGGATGAAGGGCGCCAGGCACCAATATCTAATGCAAACTTAAGGAGTTGGGTGAGAAGTGGTATCCGGGTTCCAAGTGTTCAAATAATGTTTGAGCTGGATATTAAGTTTACTTTTCTAGACATCTTATAAAATCTATTTTTACAGTTATTACAATATATTAAGGCAAGTTTAGTTGCTCTTATGGCTGCTCAATTTTGCCAGAATCTCCACTTTTATTGCTATAAGATATGGTGCTTTTGTTGTGCCCCAGTTTTGACCCTTTTTTATCATCAAAAAATAACCTATTGATTTAAAAGCAAAATAAAATATCTCCTGAAAAAAGGGTTTTTTCATTTTTTATCACTATATTCTTTAACTGTCAGCAACTTAAAGTTAATATGTAACGTGCACTGCCGCACAGGCAGCTTAGAAAATTCGCTGGATTCATAAATGTGAAATTTTCAGGTGCACTGCCGCACAGGCAGCTTAGAAATCCATACGTGCGTGTGCATCCGGTATTACCACGTGCACTGCCGCACAGGCAGCTTAGAAAATTACATATTGAAAGTCATTGATGATAACGATGTGCACTGCCGCACAGGCAGCTTAGAAATGGCATGTCATTCGCTCATATCCAATCACAGTGTGCACTGCCGCACAGGCAGCTTAAAACACGATAACTGCCTAGGTTGTTTGGTATAAATAGAGGATTAATTGCGCAGTCTTGGGGCCAGTAGTTGATGGCGGATGGATTCTGCTAGCTCATCGAGAGAAGGTTGCTCTGGATGTTCATCGGATGTTTCATAGGCTAATTGTGCTTCGGCCAGATAAGTATGTACAGGTTGACCATTGTCGTCTTCCATCACAACGTGATACCAGGGAGCGGAACGCAGGGTAGCATTGGATGCAATGTCATCCTCTTGGGGTTGTTCCAGCGAGTATTCCACATCAATATCCACGATGACTCCCAAATAACCCAGAAGTTTGTGGCGTACTTGTTGGCCGATACCGAATTTGCTGGCGATAATCATAGTCACCTCCAAAGAAGTCTTGTATTGACATTGATATAAGGGCAGTAAGGTGAATTACAAGAGCCGTACCCGTTGGTTGAAGTCTTTTTTTTGCTTTAATTGCGAGTGTGACTCCATCTATTTCAGGTTAGCTGTAGTAAATATAAAACACAACCAACAGTCGTATGCTTAACTATATATGTGAGCGATACCGCAAGGTGATTGGGTTGACAGGGGTAATTATGATTAAATATGGGATAACAATTTGTGTTTATGGACGGGTTCAGGGAGTTGGATTTCGCTATCAAACTTTTCGTTGGGCGAAATTTAATAAGCTGACAGGTTATGTCTGTAATTTGCATGACGGTAGTGTCAAAATCGTAGCTTATGGTGACAGTGAGCAACTAAATAAATTAACCCATTGGTTAGAGCAGGGTGGTCCACCGGGAGCACGAATAGATAATTTTTCATCTCAACCCTGCGCAGTGGAGGATGTTGTAGATTTTAGTGTCCGCCACTGAGCTAGTTTATTAATTAGATACATTTTACCGGTTTCGGCAGCCCGGCAATTTTAGTTGCCTGCTTTGCTGGCCCTTTGGGAAACAGACGGTAAAGATAGCGGCTGTTGCCTTTTTCTTCGCCATACTTTTGTGCGATTGCTTTTACTAACATACGGATAGCCGGGGATGTATTAAACTCCTTATAAAATTCCCGGATAAAACGAATGACTTCCCAATGCTGTTCAGTCAAAGTGATTTCTTCCTGTTCGGCGAGGAGTAAAGCAATTGCTTCCTGCCAGTCACTACTGTTTTTCAGATAACCTTGCGCATCGGTTTCGATTTCTTGACCTTCGAATACCAGCATAATCATTAATAACCATTAAAGAAAAGTAGCCGTAATTTAGCAAAAATCACTTCCATACCCAAGGATGGTATGCACATGTGCGGATAAAATAAGCCAACAACCATGAAAAAGGGTAAATTTACGGCAATCGAACAGAAGGATACTTTACATCTGTCTCGGTGCTGTTTATAGTGCACGCCATTGCGGAGGGGTGGCCGAGCGGCTTAAGGCAGCGGTCTTGAAAACCGCCGATGGGAAACCATCCGAGAGTTCGAATCTCTCCTCCTCCGCCACTTCTACTTCTCATCACGTCTTATAAATTCTACTTTTCCAATAAAATCAAAGAAAGATCCTTGGCAATCTCCATTATTGTTTACTGGCATCTATTCAATGTACCCCCATAGCTGTGAGGTGCAAGGATGCCAGAAATATGAAACTAACAGCTCGATAAGTTGAAACAATAAAACCTCAAGATAAAGATTTTAAGCTATCGGATGGCGGTGGCTTGTATCTGTTGGTAAAGACAACAGGTTCTAAATACTGGCGACTGAAATACCGCACGCATTGTAGGAAAAGAAAAATTACTCGCTCTTGGCACTTTTCCGCTTATCTCTCTGGCAGAGGCCAGAAGAAAACGTAATGAAGCCAAGAAACTGATAACCGAAGGTATTGATCCCAACCAAGATAAAAAACAGAAGAAACTTGTGGCTCAGGGAGAAATCAGTAACACCTTTGAAAGTATTACGCGTGAATGGTGCGAGGGAAGAAAATACAGATGGCCTGTTGGTTATCGTGAAGATATGATGGACGCTTTCGAAAAAGATGTTTTCCCTTATATTGGTCATCGCCCGATTGCTGAAATAAAACCCCTCGAATTATTAGACCTCCTTTCTATTATGGAAAAGAGAGGCTTTACCGATAAATTAAAGAAAGTCCGCCAACGCTGTGGTGAAGTTTGGACATATGCAATTATTACTGGCAGGGCAGCAGAAATCTGCGGAGGCGCTGGATATCAAACGCGGTACAGATCCACTGGTCGATTTTTGCGGTTATCTTAGCTTCCCATGAAGCTGATGGTCTGTTAATCGGCAATGCGGAGATTGTGCCGTTCAACCCTCGTAAGTATCTTTATCACACCTATCTTGCTTATATGAAAGGCAATAACCTGAACAAGCCTGTTTCTGTGACTCGCTTTGGCATGGATATGCTGGGCGCACTGGCAGAGTACAGCCAGCAATACTTACGCAAGAAAAGCAAACAGGGCATTCGTAGCAATCTGAGCCTGAATCTTGATACCGCTATCGAATGGATGCCGAAACTGACAAGGAATAGCCAGCCAGAAGAATAATTTTTTTCTGATGACAGACATTTTTCAAAGAAATATAAAAAAGTGTTCACCACTACAGTTCACCTTTTTTCTGATTGGAGGTGAACGGTTGGGTGAAGAGTAGTGAAGAGTTTAATTCCAACTCATTACCCTTTAACCGAATGAATTTAAATAGAATTATTCAAAGGTGAACAGTTTTATCCATAATTCTTTAATAGGGGGGTAGGTAAAAATGTTTTCTCTGGAAGGTGATCTTTCAGATCTTCGAGTTGCCGGGTTAATGTATTAGCCCGGTAACTCGGAGAAGACAAGCGTAGCGCGTCAGTGTGGGGTTGAACTATTACATCTAAATCATTGGAAATTACCTTTAGCCTGATTCTGGACAAAAGTGAGCTAGTTGTAGCAATTTGATTACCAAATAAGGCTCGATCTGACGCTATTGATGATCTAAATGAAACCTAACCAAATAGGTGGCTTTGTGCCAGGTGTGGACATTATTCATATTAATCTACGGGGGAGAACGTCACAAATATAGGGCGTTTCGAGAGTTCTTTCTAAAAAAACGAAAAAAGTATAACAATTCAAAAAATCTAGATAAAGCTAACTTCTTATAAGGCCGTGGCGATGCTAAACTGAATGCAAGATTTTATGCACGTTGATTTGTTAGGGAAAAAAATGGCAAACGGTAAGGTTCTCAGACAGCTTATAAAAGCTGGGGCGACAGGTGATGTCGTGGCCTTCCGTCGTGTTTCGGAAGTGATCATTGAGGAAGAACGGCAAAAACAGCATCATCTTCTTGCGAATGATCTTGAACATATCCTTTATGGAGATCACGTCGTACAGACCTCCCGTGTGCCTGCTGTTCCCCAGATACCTGTTGATAAAGAGAGATGCCTCCCATTACTGGATATTAAACAGCCAAGCCGTTCTCTGAATGAAATCGTACTACCTAAATCAAGTTCAGATGCGATCGAAGAGATTCTTGAAGAAAATCGCAGAGCTGATGTGCTACGCAGCTATGGAATGAAAGCTGTTAGTAAAGTAATCTTTTTTGGTCCTCCGGGATGTGGTAAAACTCTGGCAGCAGAAGTAGTTGCTTGTGAGTTGGATATGCCCTTGGCAATCGTCAGGCTTGATACTCTTGTTTCTTCTTATCTTGGTGAGACAGCTGCTAACCTGCGCCAAATATTTGATTTTATCTCTCAGTATCCAATGGTTGTACTTTTCGATGAGTTTGATGCTATTGGTAAAGAACGAGGGGATAGTGGGGATCATGGCGAATTAAGACGGGTCGTGAATGCAGTTCTACAGATGATGGATGCATATCAGGGGAAAAGCTTGATTCTTGCGGCAACGAACCATGAGCATATTCTGGATAGCGCTATTTGGAGGCGGTTTGACGATGCAATCGAATTCCAATTGCCCGACAAGCATCAATTATTAGAGTTGATGAAGCTAAAACTTCGTGGCATACGTCGCCAGTTTGAGCTTGAAGATGATGCCGTTCTCTCACTATTTATTGGAAAAAGTGGTGCCGATTTAGAACGGATTGTAAGACGTGCAATCAAAAGAATGATTTTACGTAGCCAAGAGTTTTTAACTCTGAAAGACCTTAAGAATGCACTCTTGCGGGAAAATGTAGATAAAACTCGTCAGGGATAATAAATGACGGAACAATATAAACATCTTAGTATCGCGAAAGAATCTCTTCAGAACCCTAGGCGCACACGTCAGTTTAGCATTCCTACAACATCACGTGCCGATTTGCGTCTGCATGGAAGCATGTTGTCTGAGCAATTACGGGGTATTACGCAATTAGCTACCCCGCAAATTCCAGGAAAAGATAAAGATGGCCGGTACATGCTTAAATTACAATATACTGGGATGTTAGATATTGCTCATCTGGACAGGCATGGTATCGAGTTCGTTAGCCAAGAAGACAAAACGATCTGTATTGCTTTTGCTGATGAACGCGGAATTGCCCTCTTTGAGGAGCATCTGTCACAATTGGGACATGGGCATATTACCTACCAGCAGATCCTAACAGCATTAGACAGTGTTGATATTTGGTCTAGTGAGGATCGCAAAAGCTGGTCAGTCAGGCATTATGGTTTTCCTGAATTAGAATCATTCGGTCTAGATGTTGAACTTTGGCCGATAGAAACCACACGACATCCTTCACGAGAACGGATCTGCGAAGAATTTGAAAACTGGCTTCAGGAAAATATGATTCACTGTTTGGATCGAATTAATCTTGATAGCTTGTTGATGTATCGGGTTCGAGTAAATTGCGAGCAAGCTGAAAAACTACTAACCCATCGTGATGTCCGTATGGTTGATCTGCCTCCTTCAAGCGGTATTTCTTACGAAAAACTGAACAAAGATATCAACATTATTCCTGCAAACATCCCTTCTCCACCTCCTGACGCTGTAAAGATTTGTATCCTTGATAGTGGAATTAATACAGCACACCCATTATTGCGTAGTGCAATAGCTGAAAGCGAAAGCTTTGTGGTTAATGAGGACGAGTTTGACCATTGCGGACATGGTACTGCTGTTGCAGGTATTGCGCTATATGGTGATGTTGAAGCCTGTGATGCCAGTAATTTCTGGCAGCCGTTAGTGTGGTTATATAATGGAAAAATCCTTAATTCTGATGGGGAATTTGATACTTCTACGATCGGAACAACCTTGACTCGGGCAGTAGAATATTTCGTAGATTTAGGATGTCGTATATTTAACTTATCACTTGGTAACGCGAATGCACCATATGATGGTAAGCATATCAGAGGAATTGCTTATGTTCTTGATGTGTTGGTTCGTCGTCATAACATCCTGTTCGTTGTTTCTGCAGGTAACTTTAATGGAAGTAGTGATCCTGAGGTTCCAGAGGAAAGTTGGCGTGCTGAATACCCCAGTTACTTAATCCATAACAGTTCCATTATCATCGATCCAGCCCCTGCACTCAATGTTCTCACGATAGGAAGTTATGCTAAGCACAATGCAACATTTGATGCTCAACGTAGGGCGAATGAAATTAGTCATTTAAGTCCAGCGGGAGAATTTCAACCCTCGCCATTCACACGCCACGGGCCGTCAGTGAAAGGAGCTTTTAAACCGGAAATAGTAGCCCATGGTGGAAATTTCGCTGCACCCATGCGTAATAACGGAGGTCAATGGCGACCATATGCCAGAGGGCTTGGCGTTCTAAGTTGTCACCATCAATTCCAAGGAAGCACACTTTTCTCTGAACAAAGTGGAACTAGTTTTTCTGCACCGTATATAACGTATCTTGCTGGACGTTTACTAAATGAATATCCAGATATGTCAGCCAATATGTTGCGAGCGATGCTGGTCAATCATGCAGTATTGACTCCTCAGATGGAAAATACATTTTCTAGAGAAGTTGTTGAGTGTTATAAAGCAGAGTTAGCAACTCGAAACCGTAGCATTATTCGGGATATTGTTGGATATGGAGTAGTCGAGGAAGACGGTTTATACCGTTCATCAGAAGAAGTAGTTGTTATGATGTGTGAAGAACAAATTGTAAATAATACACATCAATTTTTTGAGCTTCCATTACCCGCTTCCTTTTTAAGAACTCAACGGGCAGTGCGAGAACTGCACATTACTTTAGCTTATTCACCAGCCGTCAGAACGACTAGGCTGGATTATGCGGCTACGCAAATATCCTATAGACTCGTAAAAGGAACATCGTTACAGGATGTCCAGCAGTATTTTAATCATGATGTACAGGATGGCATAAAATCCAGGAATGAAGATGCGACAAGTAACCGTTCTGTTACTGCACAACAACGTGACCACGGTACAGTGCAATCATCTAGTTGGGTATTTAAGCGTCGCTCTCCTAATGAAAAGTGGTTTGTAGTTGTAACCAGAAATGATCGTGAGTGGGGGGCTCCACTCAATAATCAACACGAATCATATGCTTTAGTTGTTACTGCAACGGATAGAGAAAACGCAGAGGCTAATCTTTACACCGAAATTGAGGCCCGAATTCGTGAACAGGAACGTTCTAGAGCACGAGTAAGCTAAATTGAATCCATCTCAGCTAATTTAGACATTTCAGCATGAATGGTTTCTCAGGTATTCGCCCGAAACTGATCAAGGTCTTTCGTATGGGTAGCTCAGTGCCAAATAATAGTCATTCACACCCTGAATGACGATTTTAGGGCAACTAATTCGGTTTATCTATTAATGAAGTATTTTCAAAAATATAACTTACTGATAAATAGAAGTAATATTCTATTGCAAGCACTAGTAAGTGAGTGTAGGTTGTATGTGCGCTTGAGATGATTATTGAAATAGATAGTAAAATATTATGGAGATGTCTATATTAACTTTCCTGATTACCACTTAAATTCAGCTCCCATAGGCGTATACTTAAAATAAGTCTGCGTGGAGGTAAATGAAAATGGCTAAAAATCAGATTCAATTCCAAAAAGGCATTTCTATTCATGAGTTTATTTCATTATATGGTCATGAAGAACAATGCCAGAAACAGGTGTTCGATATGCGCTGGCCTACGGGGTATCACTGCCCTCATTGTGGGCATGATAAGTATTGCCAGTTAAAATCTCGTCTCCTTTATCAGTGCAATCAATGCCATCATCAGACATCTTTGACGGCCGGCACATTGTTTTCTGCGTCAAAATTACCTTTAACTGTGTGGTTTTTGGCGATTTATCTCATGACTCAGGAAAAAAATGGGATTTCTGCACTTGAAATGTCACGTCAACTGGGCATTTCCTACAACGCTGCATGGCGTATGAAACACAAGCTAATGAAAGCGATGAAAGAACGGGATGACGAAAAGCCTCTCGGCGGGTTTATTCAGCTTGACGACGTCTACTGGGGAGGGGCTCAGCATGGTCCCCGAGGGCGAGGGGCAAAAGGGAAATGCCCTTTCGTTGCGGCGGTTTCAATGAATGAAAAGGGCCACTCTATGTTCATGCGTTTCAGCGTTGTGAAAGGGTTTAAGACCGAGGAACTTACTCGTTGGGCTAAAGTGCATCTTAAACCAAAATCCCTTGTTATTTCAGATGGATTAGCTTGCTTTCGGGGGATTGAGCAAGCCGGGACTTTCCATTTGCCCCTCGTCACCGGCGGTGGAGCGCAGAGTGTTAAGCTTCCTTATTTTCAGTGGGTTAACACAATGATTAGTCATGTAAAAAATTCGATACGCGGAACATATCATTCGATTAGCAAAAAGTATTTACCTCGTTATCTTGCCGAATTCTGTTTCAGGTTCAATTGGCGCTTTAACCTTAAAAAAACATTCGAACAGCTTATTTATTCATGTATCCGGGCAGCACCTATACCTGAGTATTTACTCAAGCTAGCTGAGATTCGATGGTAATCAGGTTATCAAATGCACTCAGTAGGCAGTGGATAATTGCGGATTATCTCGGTATACATCCTTCTGAAATTTGGCCTAGCCGTTACTTCGATATGTATGACCGATTAATTGAGCGTAGGGTTCGCGATAAACCACAGGAATAATCCGCTTTAATTTGTGATCTAATTCGTAAAAATGATAAATGTTTATATGAAGCCTTGAGCGTGAAATGGCAGTCAAGTTTGACCATTTTCAAATCTCATGGCTTTTTTGCTTTAACACGATGATTAAACAGTTATATACCAGTGCTCAATGAAGATGCTTGATTTTCTCTGAAATAAGGATCATCCTAACAGTATGACTATTTATCTCAGCGAAGAGCAAAAGCAACAACTCATCAACCTGCATCGGACGTGCAGGGATCGTCATATCTGTGATCGCATACGATGTGTTTTGCTCTCTGCTGATGGATGGTCTCCCGAGATGATCGCCCGTTCGCAACTTATCCACGAAACCACTGTCCGACGTCACCTCAATGACTGGCTTAATGAAGCTAAGCTGAAACCCGAAAATGGCGGCTCTCAGAGCTATCTCAGCGAAACACAGACTCAGGCACTTATCGCTTATCTGACCGCCAATCTTCTGCCCACCACACAGGCGGTTATCCGTCTTGTCGAAGAGTGGTGGAATATCCGTTACACCGTTCCCGGCATGAATAAATGGCTGCACCACAATGGCTTCAGCTATAAAAAACCGACCGGCGTGCCCCACAAGTTCAATGCGGAACAGCAACGGGTTTTTATGGAAGCCTACGGGAAACTGAAGCAGGAAGCCGGAGACCATGAGCCCATCCTGTTCATTGATGGCGTCCATCCCACGCAGGGGACGAAACTCGCTTATGGCTGGATGCGCAAAGGTCAGAAAACCGCGGTGAAAACCACGGGAAGCCGTACCCGTCTGAACCTGATGGGCGCCCTGAATCTGGCCGATATCAGTAAAACGGTGGTGCGCGAATATGACCGTATCGACAGTTATCACATCGCCGAGTTCTTCATTGCCATCCGTGAGACCTATCCGATCAGTCAGAAGGTTCATATTATCCTTGACGGAGCCGGTTACCACCGAAGCAGGCTGGTGAAAGACTGGGCTTATGTAATGAATATTGATCTTCATTACTTGCCGCCATACAGCCCGAATCTGAGCCCGATAGAAAGGCTGTGGAAGGTGATGAATGAACAGGTCAGGAATAACCCTTATTTCGCCTCGACAGCCTTGTTCAGGCAGGCAATACATCGTTTTTTGACGGAAATATTACCGGAACTTGCCGGGAACCTGTCGTGCCGTATTAATGACAACTTCCAGGTTCTGAATCCTGCATCTTCAAGTTAAGCGGGTATAAATCTAATTTCCACGTAAAATCTACTAGGTTTGATGTAGCAAAGTAATGTGGGGGTATTATTGGGTGTATGTAACTTTTTTAATAAAATTAATTTATTAAATATTAATATGCCAGTATTGCGCTCCCTCCCAAGCAAATTAAACACTCTCATTGCTACAAAACTCTGTTGATTTAGAAGTTGTCGCGGAATAGAGAAAGCCTCTCTACTCGAATGGAAAAGATACCGGCTATTACTGATTCGCGTTGACGTTCTGCAAGCGTCTGATGTTCAGAGGTTGGAATAGCCAATAGCCTGAATAAACAGGTCGTTCATACAATGGTTTTGTTGATGTTTGAATTAGGATATTGAAAGAGATTCAGTTTATAACCTGAAATAGAAAAATTATAGTCAGAAATGAAAGAAGAGAGATAATAGTAACTGCTTGATATTGAATTGCTTATTGTAACCAATTATACAAAATTAGTTAACCTTATAAGGAATAAGAACAACACATTATTATTTTTCTAAACTAGACTTTGATTTGCATGAGTTGCAAGGGGATTGTTTTTACAATGATTTAAATATACTGATTATGAAATAATGTTATTTGATTTAAGGAAGGCATATGAATCAAAAAAATGATTTTAAAGCATTTTCTATTAGTGATGATGCTAATGTAGTGAGTCAAGAAAAATATGAAGAAAGTCAGAATTTACAGACGGGGTTTCCACCAGAGAATGTTTCTACTCATGTGTTAAATAAGGTATTACGCCAATCTTCAATAATATCATCTGTTGTAGCTAATTTTATTGCGGAACAATCTGGCGCTGATGTTTTGGATAATGGGGGCATAGCCAAACTTACTGCACAATTAAATCGAGCGTTAGAACAAAAAATTGCAACAAACGTTCCTTGCGCTTCATTAACACAAAAAGGTGCTGTCCAGCTTACAAATGTGATTGGCGATAGTGACACATTGGCAGTTACACAAAAGCTTGCTCAGGAAATAGCAAATTCATTGCGTGAATATACAGATAATCGAATTAAAACCGCCAATGAAGTTCCTGTTGGTTCTCCTATTCCTTGGCCATTGCCCAATCCACCTGTTGGCTATTTCACTTGTAACGGTTCAGCTTTCGATAAATTACAGTACCCAAAGTTAGCAGAAGCTTATCCTGACGGTAAATTGCCCGATTTAAGAGGGGAATTTATTCGAGGTTGGGATGATAAACGAGGTGTTGATAGTGGCCGTAGAATTTTAACTTCTCAGGGGGATGCCATTAGAAATATTGAGGGTTCATTCGCCGGCATGATAGCACCAAACTATCATTTGGCAACAAGAGGGGCTATTTATGCTAGTCAAGTTCTTGGAATAGCCACAGATGGCAGTTTCAAATCAGTAAATATTTCTGACACGGATACTCCATATGGTTTTGGATTCCTGGCGTCAAGGGTTGTTCCTGTAGCCTCAGAGAATCGCCCTCGCAATATCGCATTTAACTACATTGTAAGGGCGGCATAATGATAGGGCCATTTGGCCCTTATTGCTCACAGCGATAGCAGCTTACTTTCCCATTGTTCAATAATTTCTCCCTTTTCTTTCAGATAGTCGTAATTTCATGATGATATTTTTTTATGTGTGGAGATGTGTATGGTTTTATTTTTTTAATTATATTGGAGTGAAATGACAAGGTAGGGATGTAAAATTCACTATTGTTTTAAATTTCAAAGACTTAGCCAGCGTTTATATATAAGATTTATTCTATTTTTCCTTATCATTGCAGTTATTTGGTAATATATATTACAAGCGATTTTATCTGTGAAATTTAATTTAATATTTATTCTGAGTGGTTAAATGTTTAAATTTATTAGTGATGTAAAAGGAGTTTAGTGAATATAATTGGATGTGGAATATATTCATGAACCACCAAATATAATATTTGGTGACTTAATTGATTGGCTCTTAATTAATATATTTAATATTGAAATATGCACGTTGTATACAAAAGTGGTTAATGCTGAGTTGCCTCATAATGAAAAATTGGCGCTTGATAACTGCTTGTTCTATTAATCCTTATGTGCGATAAATATCAAATAATCTTTTTATAATTAATTTTTAATTGGAATGCATGTGATTTTTTAGAATTAAAAACAATGATTTATAGGTTTTTTAATGCAAAGGATTAATTTGATTTCATATGAAAAATTAATTTATTTAAATGATTTTTATTTGCAATAATATGAGTAATTTAAAGTTGTCTTTTTAAAATATCAGGATTTAGTAAAGTTTCTTGTTGATGGATAAATTTATTTATAATCAGGTTAAATAATTGACTATAAAAAATATGGAATGGAAAAACTAATGAATTATTTAAAGGAATATGAAATTATTTATTCATAGAGTAATAATATTGCATTTGTTAGTTAAATCCGAAGTGGTTGAATTCTATTTTCATACAGTAATTATACCAAAGGGGATTGAAACATGATGTATTCAGTTAAAGGTGTTCAATATCAAACGTTGGTAAATATTCCTAAAAATATTGGGTTAGGATATTCGAGATGGAGTGACGGTAAAATTCACCTTGTGGATGGTGAATTCTTATTTTATGGTTCTATACCCTATGGATTTCAATATGCATCACGGTGGCAAGGGGGCGAATCCCCGGGAGCATAGATAACTATGTGACCGGGGTGAGTGAGTGCAGCCAACAAAGAGGCAACTTGAAAGATGACGGGTATATTGATATTAAAGGTGAGAATGGGCCTATCGATAAAGAAATGGAAGTTGATGCTAACTGGACAGTGAAATTTAATGAAATGTCTTGTGATAGTCAGGGTAATATCTTGATCAAATCGTACTGGTTTAGTCCGGCAAGCAATGATAGTTGGCTTATAAAAGACAAAATGCGACTTATGATTCTTTGCTCAAAAGAGCCAACTCATCGATTGATTATTGAGACTGGTGAAATCATTGATAATAAATTTGACAACGATTATCTTCGTAACATGATATTTTCTTACACCATACTACGGCGATAATAGCAAGCAATGCGTTTAATTTAAAAAATGCTCTGATATTTTCAGGGCATTTTCTTAATTATAGAGATAATCCACCATTGTTCAGATGGAGTGAAATATTAGATATATGAGAAAACAACCTGATGTTTTTATTTAATGATAGGAATGGCTGCTGAAATGGTTTATATAAACGATTGATATAATGGTGGTGTATTCTGGAGGTGAATTATTATAGGATTATTAGCTAATAAAATAGATGAATGAAAATAAAATAATTCATGAGTAGATGAGTTTGATTGAATTGGAGACTTGGTAAATTGGGTAACACTGAAACTTTCAATATTTAAATGCATGGTGAAATTAGTGCAACTGTTGGCGTATTGAATGATGTCATTATTGAAAAAGGCTACGAGATAACAGGTGCTAGTTTTTGTTTATGACAGAGTTCAGTGAATGGTTCCATCATAATTGAACATTTTACAGGCAGTAATTCTCACTTACTGTATAGATCTTAGGACATACGACTTAAGTATGTGATGGTATTTTTGTTGCTACCTTATTTTTACCCTTTTTTTGAGGTGAGTTGTAATTGATTGATTTTATGTATAAATTAATTATCTCTTATAAAAAGGGTTTTTCATTTTTTAATAGTTATGCTATTTAAAAATCAACAAGTTAAAGTTAATATGTAACAGTGCACTGCCGTACAGGCAGCTTAGAAATTAGCAAATTCACGCATTGCTGCCTGAGTAATGTGCACTGCCGTACAGGCAGCTTAGAAGCGGCAATGGCTGGAGAAGATGAACAGGAATTTCGCCAACGCTGTATTAGTGGATTTCAGAAAGCTGAGGCATTGGACACTATGATTGATGCCTTGCAAACAACGGCTCAACAACTGAGTCAGGTGGCACGATGAATATTCTTTTAGTCTCTCAATGCAACAAACGTGCGCTAACAGAAACCCGCCGAATTTTGGATCAATTTGCTGAACGTAAAGGTGATAGAACTTGGCAAACGGCTATCACACTGGAAGGTTTAAATACTTTGCGTAAGCTATTGCGTAAAACGGCGTGTCGTAATACGGCGGTGGCTTGCCATTGGATAAAAAGTGGCGGCCAAACTGAGCTGTTATGGATAGTCGGGAATTTGCGGCGCTTTAACTCACGGGGAGTTGTACCCACTAATACGACGCAACGTGATGTGCTGAAAAGTCAGGATGAAAATCACTGGCATAGTGTAGAAGCTATCAGCTTATTGGCAGCGATTGCTGGGTTATTTCATGATTTTGGTAAAGCTAATGCGTTGTTCCAGCAAGGTTTACGAGGAGATGGGCGGTTTCAACCGTATCGACATGAATGGGTATCTCTGCGTTTATTTCAGGCATTTGTTGATAAGCAAGATGATAAGGAGTGGCTGACTTCGTTGAGTCAGATTGAGCCTAGTGATGAGGATAAGATTCTTTCCCGTTTGGTTAAGGATGGTATCGATAAAAAATATACAAACCCTTTTACTAATTTACCGCCATTGGCAACCACTGTCGCTTGGCTAATCCTCTCTCATCATCGTCTGCCTGTTTATCCTTCCTATCACAGTGATTATTCAAACGAGCCGCAACTGGAATACATTGATAATTGGTTGACTAAGCAGTTACAACCGTCGTGGAACTCAGTCAACATGGATAAGAAGGATTGGAGTAATCAGGATAAGAGTGATGTTTGGACATTCCCAAATGGTACACCTATCCGCAGTCAGACTTGGCGTCAGAAAGCACAAAAATTTGCGCGAAGAGCGCTGCAATCAACGTCATTATCGCAATATGGCAATCTGAACCAGCGTTTCACCAGTCATATGTCTCGACTGGTTTTAATGCTGGCCGATCATCATTATTCATCGTTGCCTGCAACTTTGGGTTGGCAGGATGTCAACTATGATGTGTTTGCTAATACTGATAAGACCACCGGTAAGTGCAAGCAGCGATTAGATGAACATAATATTGGTGTTGGGCAGAATGCTTTATTACTAGGGAGAAACTTGCCACATATTCGTAAAACGCTGCCTGCGATTACTCGGCATAAAGGATTTAAACAACGCAGTAAAGATGAAAAATACCGTTGGCAGGATCAGGCGTTCGATATTGCATGTGCTTTACGTGAACGTTCAGTAGAACAGGGCTTTTTTGGTATTAATATGGCTTCTACTGGTTGTGGTAAAACTTTTGCTAATGCACGCATCATGTATGGATTAGCTGATGAAAAACAAGGATGCCGTTTTTCTATCGCGTTAGGATTAAGAACGTTAACGCTACAAACCGGTGATGCATTACGTAAAAGACTACATTTAGAAGAAGATGATTTAGCGGTACTGATTGGTTCGCAGGCAGTGAAAGAATTACATCAACTTCGCCAAAAGGCGCTGGAGCCTGATGTGGGCAGCATATCTGCGGAAGCGTTATTTGCTGAACACCAGTATGTCAGTTATGACGGTAGCTTAGATGATGGGCGTCTGAGTCATTGGCTACGTAAAGATAATAAACTTAATAAGCTGCTTAGCGCACCTGTGTTGGTGGCAACCATCGACCATTTAATTCCCGCCACTGAGGGTATTCGCGGTGGGAAGCAAATCGCACCCATGCTGAGATTACTCACTTCTGATTTGGTGTTGGATGAGCCGGATGATTTTGATATTAACGATTTGTCGGCTTTATGTAGGTTAGTGAACTGGGCAGGGTTATTAGGTTCGCGGGTATTGCTTTCATCTGCCACATTACCGCCTGCATTGATTCAGACATTGTTCAATGCTTATCGGGCTGGACGCCAAGATTATCAATTAGCATGTGGTCAGCCAAATGCCCCGGTGAATATCTGCTGTGCTTGGTTTGATGAATATGATGTGGCGCAACTGGATGTTACCAATGCGCAACAGTTTAAAGATCAGCATGATGCCTTTGTCGTCAAGCGCGTGGGTTGCTTGGAAAAAAAGGTGCCATTATGTAAAGCAAAGTTGGTGCCTGTAACGGCTGAAAAGCATAAAACTGAGGTTGTAATCCAGGCTATAGCAAAGGTAATGCATCGTTCTATGTTGAAACTACGTAGGGGACATCATCAAATTCATCCATCAGGCAAAACTGTTTCTATTGGTTTAATCCGTATGGCAAACATCAACCCATTAGTTGCTGTAACACAGCGGTTGTTGCAGATACCATCTTCTAAAAATGTACATATTCATTATTGTATCTATCACAGCCAGCATCCATTGGCGATACGTTCCCATATTGAACATCGGTTGGATTCCACATTAACGCGTTATGATGAAAAGGCGTTGTGGCAGGTGGCAGAAATCCGCAAGGCATTAGAGGAGATGCCAGAGAAGCACCATATTTTTGTCGTACTTGCTACATCTGTAGCTGAAGTTGGTCGGGATCATGATTACGACTGGTCCATTGCTGAACCCAGTTCAATGCGCTCTCTTATACAACTTGCCGGTCGTATTCAACGTCATCGGCAAAGAGAACCACAGGTACCAAATTTGCATATTCTGGCGAAAAACTATAAGGCACTTAAAGCGATTGATTTAGAACATCCAGTTTATTGTCGGCCAGGGTTTGAATCAACAAGTTATCGCCTTGCCAGCCATGATTTATGTGAATTATTGGAACCTTATCAATATGAGCTAATTAGTGCATTACCTAGGATTAGGGAACGGCATGACGCAGGGGAACGTTCACCTTTTCAGAACTTAGTTGATCTTGAACATCAACGTTTGTGGGATGAACTTCAAGGTGATCCTGATGATGAATATCGTTATTGTGCTGCTTTTTGGTGGCGCGAACAGGTTTCATGGTGTGCAGAATTACAGCGTCATAAGCCATTTCGTCAGTCAGAGCCTGACGAATTACATTATTTGTGGCTTGAGGAAGAGGGTGAAGAAGCGGAGTTTATGGCTCTGGACAGCGGCTTGGCGGGGATAAAAGAAAGCGGAGCGTTTGACTATGTGCCAGAATTAGAGTTCGCACCAGGTGTGAGTGCTTGGATTGAACTTGATACTGAGACGATTTATCAGCATTTGGCTGATACTTATGAAATGGAGTTAAAAGACGTAAGCCAACATTTTGGTGAGATTCGTCTTAGGAAGAAAGATGACGGAGAAGCATGGCGTTACCACCCGTTTTTAGGGGTGTTTAGAGAAGTTAGTTGAATAATATGCGATGTTTTTAGGTAATGATCGTGGTGATTGTCGTTCGATTCGATCAAAATAAGCGAATCGAACGATATTTGCGAGACTACAAATATGTATGCACTTTCTGCCAATGAAGCTAAAACTCACTTTGGTGATATGCTGTTAAGAGCGCAGCGTGCTCCAATCCAGATTAATAAGAACGGCAAGCCTATTGCTGTTGTTCTATCAATAGATGAATATGAAAACATTGAAGCTCTTAAGATTCAGCTTTTGAAATCCAGAGCAATCCAAGCCAAAGCTGATATTGAAGAAGATAACCTAGTTGATGGTGAGGCGTTTTTCGATGAACTAGAGACAGGTAAGTACGACTAATATCGATTCTCTATCGTTTAACACCGGATGCCCAAAGAGATCTGTTCGAAATCCTCCGATTCGAGTGAGAAGTGATTTAATGTGGCTGATTGTTTTGAATTGAGGTTAGAGATGGAAAACATTAAATGTATTTGCCTGTTATCACGTATGGTAGTCGAAGAATTTTATGCTCGTCTGAGCTTAATGCCTATGGATAACGCCCAGTGTTTTGTAGTAAGCCTATTTAGAACGAGCAGTACTATGAAAATTCTATATAAAATTGCGAGTTACCCCTGCAAAAGAACTTAAAATAGGGAGACTTTTTTAAAATAAATTGAACGTTTAAAGAGATAAACTATCCAATGAATATGTCATTGATGATGAAATGTTTCATGGGTATATTCATCTTGAATTGGCAGAAGAAATAATTTTTATTGTTAACCAATACCATGACTTGATTGATACCCTATTTCTCATTACTACAGAGATACATTAGGGTGATTTTTAGGTATTTTGTTGTGGAATATACATAGGCAAAATCTTGGCAAAGGGAATGAACGGAGTAAATTAAAATACCTTGGTTAGGGTGATGAGCTCAAAGCTGAAGTATTTATTAGTTGATGATGTACAAGATCATGTTTTCGCGCTAAATTTAGCAGGCAACCAAGTAATCATTTTGATAAGGTAGGTAAGAGCCTATGAATGAAAATGGATTGAGTCGATTTATTGTCGATTATATTGAAAGCCGTAAACAATCAAAGCTGGAGGCTTTTGATAAAGAGGCTGAAAAAAAATTGTCAAAACTAACCTCTATGGAGGATATTACGCTAGTTAAACAAAAGTTAGCTGAACAGCGTAAGGAATTGGAAGAGCACTATGAAGTTAGAAATTGGCTGGATGATGCGGTTAGCCGAGTAGATCAAATCCGCTTAGTGACACATGTTCTGAAATTTACCCATACTTATGCAAGAGGTAGCAGTATTTTCGCGGTACAATCAAAAGCAAATGTAAAAAAAGATATTAAATATCTTACCACGGCAGCTTTAGACAAACCTGCTATAGATGCGGCGGGAAATGCGGCTGCTCTTGATATTGCGAAATTATTATTAACAGAATATCGAGAAGGTGATTCATTACTGGCAAATATAAATCGGGCAGACTATTCAGCACTAGCTGAACTGGCGAAAAATGAGCAGCAGCTTGAATTATGGGTCAATGGGTTTAGGCAAATTTTATCAGATAAACGACTTTCTTCACATAGACTAGCAAAACAGCTTTATTTTCCTGTCGGCTATGATAAATATCACTTATTAGGCCCACTATTTTCTTCATCTCTGGCGCATACCATGCATCAGCGTATTACTGAAGCACGCTTTGGTGGATTATCTAAAGAAATTAACAAAGCGAGAAAGGAAGAATCTTGGCGTTCTGAAACTATCATGATTTATCCTAATACTGCTGTGCAGTATTTTGGTAGCACTAAGCCACAAATTACCTCTTATCTTAACAATATGCGGGGTGGACGAGTTTATCTTTTGCCATGCTCAGCTCCTGAATGGAAAAATATAACTAAACCACCTATGAAGCACAGGTCTATTTTTGATCTGGGCTGTGAGTTTGTATCATTAGTCCGTAGCACTATTTGGCAGATGCAACGGTATTTGTTGAGTGTACAAAAATATGAAAACACGTTAGAGATCCGGCAATGTCGTCAGGAATATGTTAATGAAATTATTGATATTTTGTTTAACTATGTCGTCGGTATACAAAATTTGATTGAGCTTAAAGGCTGGAGTGCTAATGAAGATTGTGAGTTAGAACGTGCTCAACAACTTTGGCTTGATCCTTATCGTTGTCAGCAAGATGAAACGTTTAAATTTGAACGCGAAGGTGGTGACTGGAAAAAAGAGATAGCCGCAGATTTTAGTTATTGGCTGAATCAGAATTTAAAGCATGAGCGGTTAGAAATGGAATTATCTGAACGTCGTGAGTGGGATTCTGTGTTTAAAGAGCGGCTACGTGAATTTGAGGATGAATTGCCAGAGGTACCGTTATGAGCCATTTAATTATTTTACATCATATTCGAGTAGAGAATGCTAATGCTATTACTGGCTTAACCTATGGTTTTCCGGCAATCACTCATTTTCTTGGCTTTACTCATGCGCTTTCACGTAAGTTGCAACAAAGTCATAATTTAAAATTGGAAAATTGTGGTGTAATTTGCCATAACCACCAACTTCATGCATATCGGTCCGATCCAATTAAAGATAAAGTTTTTGCATTAACTCGCAATCCGTTAACCAAAGAAGCAAAAACGGAAACGATTAATGAAGAAGGTCGTATGCATATGACAGTTTCTTTATTAATAGAATGTTCTGGTGAAATTGCTGGCGATACAGAAGCTGACGTATTGGAACAATATTTACTAGAAATATGTCCAACTCAGAGACTAGCGGGTGGTACTATTACTGAAATTGCTAAAGTTAATGTTATTGCTTTTCCGCAGGAAGGGCAGGCAACCCGTAAATTAATGCGTCGTTTACTGCCGGGGTTTGCTTTGTTGGATCGTTCTGAGTTATTAACTAAACACTACGAAGAATTAAAACAGGATAATCCTCAAGCAGAAATGATTGACGCCTGGCTTGATTTTTCCGCTATTAAAATGCGGGCTATTCCTAAGCAGGATGATAAGCAACCTGAAATTGGTGACCCGGCATATTGGGAGTATGTTCCCAAACCTGCTTCGGGATATTTAGTCCCCTTGATGACAGGTTATCAGGCAATATCGCCGCTATATCCCGCCGGGAAAGTAGATAAAACCCGTGATCCTAATGCTCCATTTTGTTTTGTTGAAGCAATCTACGGAGTAGGTGAATGGAAAAGCCCGCACCGTATTGACGATATTCGCCAGTTACTCTGGTGTTATGACTATCAAGAAGGAGAGGGTGTCTACAGGTGTTGTAATCAACAGACTGCTTCCCGTCAATCCAAACCCAATAAGAAAGTAAGAATAATCGACTGATTAATTTAAAGAAGGATATCTACATGTCTAAATCAACTATTAAAACGGCTTCTGTACTGGCATTTGAGCGTAAACTTTCTAATTCTGATGCTTTAATGTTTGCTGGAAACTGGAAACAAATCGACGGTGAATGGAAACCTATTGCTATTCAGGAAAAAGCTGTTCGGGGGACGATTTCCAACCGCTTGAAAAACGCTTTAACTAGCGATCCAGCTAAGTTGGATGCGGAGATTCAAAAAGCAAACCTGCAACGTGTCGATGTTGCCGCATTGCCTTTTGATGCTGATACTCTAAAAGTCAGTTTTACATTACGGGTCTTAGGTAATCTTTCAACACCATCAGTATGTAATGATCAGGATTATCAAGCTGAACTGGCAAACGTGATCAACGGTTATATTGCTGAACATGGTTTCAAAACGCTTGCAGCACGTTATGCAGAAAACTTGGCTAATGGACGGTTTTTGTGGCGTAACCGGGTTGGAGCAGAAGAAATTAAAGTTCGCGTAAGTGGTAAGAGTGGCAAATGGTGGGAGTTTGATTGTGAAGATTTCAGCTTACGTGAATTTGGTAAGGTAGAAGGTAACTTAGCTAAACTTGCTGCTGAAATTGAGGAAGGATTGTCAGGTAACGGATCAACATTATTCAATGTTGAGGCATTTGTTCGTTTAGGGCATGGGCAGGAAATTTTCCCTTCTCAAGAATTGGTTCTCGACAGTAACAGTAAAAAAAGCAAAGTGTTGTATCAGGTCAATGAGATCGCTGCATTGCATTCGCAAAAAGTGGGTAATGCGCTCCGCACTATTGATACGTGGTATCCAGACGCTACGGAATTGGGTCTTGGCCCAATAGCGGTTGAACCCTATGGTTCTGTCACCAGTCGCGGTAAGGCTTATCGTCAGCCTAAAGTGAAAATGGATTTTTATACTTTGTTAGATAACTGGGTCGTTAAAGGAAAAGCGCCAGAAGTAGAGCAACAACACTATGTTATGGCGATGCTAATTCGTGGCGGTGTTTTTGGTGAAAAAGGTGAATAAGGGGATCAGATGGATTATTACTTTGAAATCCGTGTTCTTCCCGATCTTGAATTTAGCCAGCAAAAACTGTTGGAAGCGCTATTTGCTAAACTGCATCGGGCTTTGGGGCAGTTAAGTAATGGGCAGGTTGGGGTCAGTTTTCCTCGTGCAGGGAAAACGTTGGGGAACACGCTGAGAATGCACGGTTCAAGCGAAGCGCTGAATGATTTACAAGCATTACCGTGGTTAAAAGGGCTCAGGGATTATACTGAGGTGATTGATATCAAGCTGGTACCTAAGGATGCTCGATATCGTCGTGTTAGCCGAGTGCAGGTAAAAAGCAATGTTGATAGGATTCGCCGTCGTTCGATTAAAAAAGGATGGTTAACGGAGGAACAAGCCTTGCAACGCATTCCTATCAGCAAAGAACAACGTACTCATTTACCGTTCTTGTTTCTCAAAAGTTTGTCATCAGGTCAAAGTTTTCTGTTGTTTATCAAACAAGGGCCAATACAAGACAAACCAACTCCGGGAGTTTTTAGCTCATATGGATTAAGTTCATCAGCTACCATCCCTTGGTTTTGACCCTTTTTTAGCGGCTAATTATAACTTATTGATTTATTTAAGGGATTAGCCGCTGCTAATAAAAAGGGTTTTTCTGCTTTTTATCATTATGTTCTTTAATAATCAGTAAATTAAAGGTAGTATCTAACGTTCACTGCCGCACAGGCAGCTTAGAAAGCAATGATTTTGCTAAGAAACTTCATGAGCAAGTTCACTGCCGCACAGGCAGCTTAGAAAGACATCAGGAGTTTTTAGCTCGTATGGATTAAGTTCACTGCCGCACAGGCAGCAGCGCACTTGATTGAGTGCGCTAAAAAAGCAACCTTTTTTCTTCTCGATATGCATCAATTGTTGTGCTTTTGTGCATATTCTTCACTATTAACCCATTGGTGGTCTTTTTCCCAGGTAAATAGCCATTTACGAGTTGGTCCGGCCATTACGTTGAGATAATAGTTGTCGTAACCGGCAATGGTTGCCACTGGGTGGTAGCCTTTGGGCACCATTACCACATCTTTATTGTAAACAGCCATTGATTCATCCAGTGAACGGTCATCGGTATAGACACGTTGCATGCAGAACCCTTGAGAAGGGTTCAGGCGATGGTAATAGGTTTCTTCCAAATAGGTTTCCTGTGGTGCATTGTCGGTATCGTGTTTATGGCTAGGGTAGGAGCTGGTGCAGCCTTCATCGGTAAAGACTTCAACCACCAACAAGCTATCAGCAGGTTTATTATCCGGTAGGATGTTGTGAACATAGCGTCGGTTGTAACCATTGCCACGTTGTTCTGCATCAATATCCTGTGGCGTAATCAGTCGAGTTGGGGAGCTTCCTTTACCCGGTGCTTGGCATACCGCGAGTTCAAGAGCGGTATCGGCAATAATTTCAACAGATTCCCCCGCAGTGATGTAAACAGCATAAGGTTTTTTGCGTTCAAATGGCTGCATGCGATCGCCAATATGCTCAAACCGTTGATGTGGCGTAGTCACTGTGGCTTTGCCTGCCACTAAAACCAGACAGGTTTCATTTTCTGATGCGGGCAAGGTGATTTTTTCACCCGAAGCCAACTCATAAACATCGAAGTGGACATACTTCCAGTTTGCTGATTCCGGCGTGATATGTTGAGTTCGTTTGTTTTGATCCGGTGCATGATATTTTGATAATAATTTGGACATATTATCTACCCTCAGTACTATTTTTGCATGAATCAGATTGTGATTAATTAAAACAATCCGGCATCTCTGGCAAATTTGCGTAAATTGTTATAACCCATCGTGGCGTAGGTCAGTGGGTGAGCAACAGCAGGATCTTGTTCTGCTTCAACTACCAGCCAGCCTTTATAATTTTGTTTTTTCAACACTTGAAAAATTGCCGGATAATCAACACAACCATCTCCCGGTACTGT
This sequence comes from Photorhabdus sp. RM96S, assembly GCF_042879335.1. Lineage (NCBI taxonomy): Bacteria > Pseudomonadati > Pseudomonadota > Gammaproteobacteria > Enterobacterales > Morganellaceae > Photorhabdus > Photorhabdus sp. RM96S. The sequence goes on from NZ_JBHFKT010000003.1 coordinate 141,216, forward strand.
GAATACACCACTCAGCACAGCATCAAGGAAACTGGTTTTACGGTTTTTTATATCGTTGAGTACGTCAGGACGGATGTCTTTACAGTGAACATGATTAATGCGTTTTGCCCAGCGTTCTGCAACAGCCAATGGATCAGCGCCGGCAAAGGTTAAATGACCGGTATCCAGCAACAATCCAACTTCATCTCCGGTATTTTCCATCAGATGATCAACATCTTTCTCAGTTTCAATAACCGTTCCCATATGGTGGTGATAAGCAATCTGAACACCTTGTTCTTGGGTGTAACGGGCAAATTCAGTCAATTTTTCACCGTATTCTTGCCAGCGGTTAGCTGGAAATTGAGGACGAAGATGGACTGGTTTATTTTGATCGCCGTGAATGCAGTTTGTCACTTCCGCAAATACCATGACATTAGCTCCCAATTCGCGTAGCAGGGTCAGGTGAGATTGTACCGCTTTAATCTCTTCTGCTACTGAACGGGTGAGTAATTCGCCAGAGTACCAGCCAGATACCAGTACGAGATTGTGGGCGGCAAGTATGGGACCCAATACGTTAGCCTGACGAGGGAATTTGTTGCCCAATTCAAAACCGGTAAAACCTGCCTGGCGGCCCTCGGTTAAGCAGGTTTCCAGAGGTGTATCTGCGCCGAGAGTGGGTAAATCATCATTAGTCCAGGTCAGAGGGTTGATACCAAGTTGAACAGCCATGATGGTGCTCCTAGTTGAATAAAATAATGCTATCCGCGCTGACGCCACAGGCTAATCAGGTTGTGATAGTTGGTTTTTATTTTCTGGATCAAACGGTTATCATCAATCTCATTTTTTAGCCATTTTAGGGATGGTTGACCAAATAGGGTTCTTCCGACAGCAAAACCTTTGACGATAGACTTGCCGGCTGCGGCATTAAAGCCCATTTCCAGCTCTTCTTGTGGAGCATCAAGGCCAAGAATAACGACGCCACGGCAATAGGGGTCTCGCTGCTCGATGAGATAGTTAATGTTGTCCCAACTTTCAGAACTGAGAGGTGGGAGTTTCCACCAATCCGGTTTAACGCCAAGGTTATAAAATCGTCTAAGTGCGCGAATATAGAATTCATCTGAGTGTTTCATTTCCGCAGGTAGAATCACTTCCAGTAAAAGTTCGTGACCAGATTTACAGCATGCGGCATAAATTTCCCGAATTTTTTTCTCTTGCTCCAGGCGGAGTGGGTGAGCATCTTCTGGATGGAAAAACACCAGGCATTTGACGATGTGTTCCAGTGGCCAGTCAATAAGTTGGGAACCTATGTTGCCATGTTCCAGACAAAGTGGGCGAGAGCCGGGTAGCTCAATTGGGCGGCCTATCCACCAACCTTGACCGGTAATTTCGTTTAAAACATCCTGACCAAACGTGCTGTCACATAACAGGCCTATTTTTCCTTGTAACCCTGCTTCTGTGGCAACTTCCCGGCTGGCGCGTAATAGAAGTTGTTTTAATGATGAAATACGTTTGATACTGGCATTTGCTTGTCGGGCTAATTCGATAAATTGAATACGATGATCAAATGCCATGACGCACAGTTCGTCCCATTGATTTTTACGGGCGCTGATACGGTGAAGGTGATTAAGTGTTTCATCCAAATCAGGGCGTAGTATTTGATTGGCGCGTGATAGATAGTTATCAAGCTCTGTTTTATCTGGCATTGCCGGTGCGCAGCCATGACGAGAAACAACTAATGCGCCACAGGCATTAGCGTAAGTACAGGCTTTTTCCCAACCTTCGTTATTTAGATAGCCGCGTAGCAGGCCGGACATAAAAGCATCCCCGGCGCCGAGAACGTTAAGCACATCGACAGAAACGCCCTGTATAGTGATGCTGTCATTCAGATCATTAGGGATTTCAGCGGTAAAAACAGAGCATCCCAGTGATCCCCGTTTGCAAACCAATGCAGCAGATGTGAGTTTACGAATGTTGCGTAGTGCTTCGATAGTATCTGTGGAACCACCGGCAATATGGAACTCTTCTTCTGTGCCAACGATGAGGTCAAATAGCGATAATACTTCCTGTAGCTGAGCTGTTACCTGTTCCGATGCGATATAACGTGTTTCACCATCTCCCAAAGAAGTTAACCCCCAAAGTACCGGGCGATAATCAATATCCATGACCGTTTTCACACGGTTACGGCGGGCGTAGTTGAGGGCCGTCAGCACCGCATCGCGAGTGTTAGGATGAGAAAGATGTGTTCCGGTGATAGCCAGACAACGAGCGGATGCAATGTATTCTTCACTGAAATCATCACCGGTAATTGCCATATCGGCGCAGTTATCACGATAGAAGATCAGGGGAAAAGTGGTTTTATCTTTGATTCCTAGCAGCACCAGTGCCGTAAGGCGTTCTTTATCCGTGGTTAGATGGCTGGTATCACAGCCAACACTTTGCAACTCTTCCCTAAGGAAACGTCCCATATGCTCATCACCGACTCTGGCTAGCATGGAGGATTTAAGCCCCTGACGAGCGGTACCATAGGCGACATTACCGGAAGAACCCCCAAGATATTTTGCAAAACTTCCCATGTCTTCCAGACGTGCTCCGATTTGTTGGCCGTAAAGGTCAACGGCGATTCGTCCCATGCAGATGACATCAAATTTTTTTTGCTGCTCCATTGAACAACTCCTTATTAAGTACAACATCAAGCGTTGCTATGATGAGCTCCGACAGTGGAAGATTGATAAAAATAATTAATTAATTTCAGTGACATTCACCCAACGTTGCTCTTGATAAGAATGAGCAATGGCATCCAGAATACGTGAGACTTTCCAACCTTCGGTGAAATCTGGCCATATCGCTTTATTGCTGGCGATGCCATTGATCAAGTCTCTGATTTCCACTGTTTTTTGATCATTGAAGCCGATGCCGTGACCTGCACCGAGACAGAATGGCGCATAGTCAGGATGTTCTGGTCCAATAAGAATAGTTTTAAAGCCTTGGCGGTTTGCTGGTTCATCGTGACGGTAAAGTTTTAGTTCGGCCATTCTTTCTTGTGTAAAGCTCAAAGCACCTTTTGTTCCTGTAATGGTGTAGCTCAAACCCATTTTGCGACCGCAAGCAATACGGGAGGTTTCAATAATACCCCTTGCTCCGCTGTTGAAACGTACCATAGCATGTGCTTGATCTTCGTTTTCTACCGCAACCATAATGCTAGAGCCGGTTTTTTCCGGGCGTTGTTTGATAACAGTGGTCATGTCTGCGCAAACAGTTTGGATATCCCCAACCAGGTACTGCGCCATATTGATGATATGAGCAGCAAGATCGCCTAATGCACCTAATCCAGCTTTATCTTTGAAACAGTGCCAGTGGATAGGAGTGAATGGATCGGCCATATAATCTTCGTTATGAGTGCCGTAGAAGTGAATAACCTCACCTATTTCACCATTCGAAATGATCTCTTTAGCCAGTTGTGCGGTAGGGTTTTTCATATAGTTAAAACCGACTAATGTTTTCACTCTGGCTTTTTTGGCGGCTTCGACCATTAATTTTGCATCATGTGAGTTTAGTGCCAGTGGTTTTTCACAATAAACATGCTTGCCATGTTTGATCGCTTCGAGAGCCATCTCTTTATGAAGGAAATTTGGTGAGCAGATATCAACAACATGAATATCGGGATCTGATACTAATTTGCGCCAATTATCAGTAAAACGCCGGAAACCTAATTGCTCAGACCGTTTTGCGGCGAGTTCAGCAGAAACTTCCGCTACCATTTCACAAACTAGTTTGCCTGCCAGAGGGAAAACAGTCGGCGCTTGTGCGTAAGCAATGGCATGCGTCCGTCCGATGTAACCAGTACCGATTAGGCCGATACGAATCTCTTCCATATAGCTATTTCTCCGAATAGAAGCGTGTTGTTGCAGTAAGTTCTTTAGTGTTTGTTAGTTAGCCTTGGTTGTTGTCGTATACCTGTTATAGGAAATATTTGTTTCATTTTCAACTGAAATAAAAACATTAGTTCCAAGTTGTGATCTGATAAGGATTTTTAGGTAACATCTCGTTATATAGGGTTAATTTTCTAATGAGTTAGGTACTATTCAGAGGTAAGAGCAGAAAAAGTAGAATATTAGAATTTTTGTTCCATTTATGGTTTGGTATATATGAAGTGTGTTGGTTAGCAAAGGGAGTTGTTATATCTCCAGGATTTCCTCTTTCGAATATATACCTGTTATCTTTCAAGTTGCCTCTTTGTTGGCTGCACTCACTCACCCCGGTCACATAGTTATCTATGTTCCCGGGGATTCGCTCCCTTGCCGTCGCGATCCATCTTGAAATCCATTGGGTATAGGGAGCAGGGAAATCCTGGTAGTAGGTTATTCTGATAATAATGTTGGAGTAATAAAGTCAGTTAGTTATCTTTATTAGGTTTTTTTTGCGTACTATTTATTACAAGTTTCCTGAATAGCATTTTACCTATCTGGTATAGCGCATAAGATAGTATTAGTGCAGCAAATAGGTAATAAATAATCATAATTACCTTGGGAACATTATGTGCGAGAAATATGTATATGGAAATTGAACATAATGTAATTAACCATGCAACCGGCTTCACCATAGACCACGGCGTAATATTTACCTGTTCGGTATAAACATCTGTAAATGGTTTAGCTGGAAAAAAGTAGCCAATAGTCAACATGAAAATAACATTGAGAACAAATAAAATACCAACCAGATGAAAAAAGTGCAGGTCAATTTTTAAAATGAAATTACAGATAATGTAGGCGGACATACCAAATAATAGGCCAAGTTTAGCGGCAATAGGCGGCACTCGTTTAGTCATCAGACCAACTAATACCACGCTGAGAATTGGCGCGTTAAAAATCCCCTGTAATTGTTGAATGAGATAGAACAGACCATCCGGTGCATTAGCGACTAACGGTGCGACGATCATAGTGATTAACGCTAGCCCGATCCCCAAATATTTACTCATAGCGACTGTTTGCGTTTCGGTGGCATTTTGGTTGATTCGCTGTTTGTAAATATTGACGATAAACAGTGTTACAGATGAATTAAGTCCGCCGCTGAATGTGGAAAATACCGCACCAACGACCACAGCGGCAAAGAAACCAACCAATACTTCCGGTAGAATTAAATGTACTAATTCTGGGTAAGCGTTATCTGGATTATCTATTTGTCCTTTGAAAATATGGAAAGCAATAATGCCCGGTAGAATAATAATAGACGGCATGATGAGTTTAAGTAAAGCACACAACATGACGCCTTTTTGTCCTTCTGCTAGATTTTTCGCACCAAGGGCTTTCTGAACAATGGATTGGTTGGTACACCAAAAAAACATATTGGAAACAATTAGGCCGGTAAATAGCGTAGAGAAAGGAACCAGAGAATCTTCACTGCCGATGGAGTTAAATTTATCAGGATTAGATTGATAAACTTCAACTAATCCTTGCCAGGCATTGCCATTGCCAACATAGAGTAGGGAAAAAATAGTTACCATTAATCCGCCAACGATTAAGCCAATGCCGTTAATAGTATCCGCGGCAGCAATGGCTTTAATACCGCCAAAGATGGCATAGACCGCACCTAATCCACCAACGCCCCAAACCATAACCCATAGCGCTGTAGTTTTATCAATCCTGAATACATTGGAAACCTGGAATAGACTTTCCAATGCAATTGCACCGGTATACAGCACAATGGGGAGTAGTGAAATGATATACATAGCCAGGAAAAGAATTGAGGTAATGAGCAGCGTATTTTTATCAAATCGGCGTTCAAGATATTCCGGGATGGTTGAAATACCAAGTCTCAGATATTTAGGCAGGAAATAAATAGCGAATAGAACGATTGTCACAGCGGCTATTACTTCCCAAGCCATAACGATAAATCCGGTTCGGAATGCTAATCCATTCAAACCGATTAAATGTTCTGTGGACAGGTTCATCAATAACATAGAGCTACCAATATAAACACCTGTGAGAGATCGTCCGCCAAGAAAATAGCCTTCAGTAGATTCTGTCAGACGAGCATTATGGGTTTTGTAATAAGCGAAGCCAGCCACTAATAGGGTAAAACCAATAAATGAGAGAAAAGCTAACATACTATCCTCCAAGCCTGATTGACTGTTTTCAGGCAGCAATATGCTGACGGGAAAGTGGCCTTTCCCGTTTTTAGGGTGAAAATAAATGTGAGTTAGTTAGAGATAATAGGGCTGCTTTATAATCTGATTTCTTTACCTGAATGTAGGGATTCGAGAGCTTTATCGGCCAGATAAAGTGCCTGTTCGCCATCAGCGCCACTGCATTCTGGTGTGGCGCGACCAGCCATGACATCGACAAAATGATCCCATTCAGCAATGTAGGCTTCCCGGTAACGTTGCAGGAAGAAATGCTCTGGCTTGGCGGTTAAACAACCGCTGTTTTCCCAAAGCTCAACGCTGTTTTCTTTGATGTTACCGGCGCTAAGCAGCCCTTTTTCACCATGTAATTCAATCCGTTGGTCATAGCCATACCCGGAACGGCGGCTGTTGGTAATGGTTGCCATTGCTCCTGATGGGAATTTCATAACAATAAAGGCAGTATCGATATCACCTGCTTGCCCGATAGCTGGATCAACCAGGTTACTGCCTTGGGCGTAGATCGAGCAGGGTTCCTCACCGATAATAAAACGCGCCATATCGAAGTCATGTATTGTCATATCCCGGAACATACCACCAGAAACTTTGACGTATTCAGTGGGGGGAGGAGAGGGATCGCGGGAAATAATCAGCAAAGATTCAGCTTTTCCTATCGTACCAGCATCAAATAGGGTTTTTACTCGACGGAATTGCGGATCATAACGACGGTTAAAGCCAACAAATAGAGGCACCTGATATTGTTTAACGGTTTCAAGGCAATGACGAATACGTTCAATATCAAGATGAACCGGTTTTTCACAGAAGATTTTTTTATGATGTTTTGCTGCGAGTTCAATTAGGTCTGCATGAGTGTCTGTTGCTGAGGCAATAAGAACACCATCTATTTCAGGGTCAGACATTGCCTGTTCAATAGTTTGTCTTTTTGTTTGGTATTGCTGTACTAAAAGTTCAGCACTTTTCTGATCGGGATCGACAACCGAATAAAGACAAGTTTTTTTATGATGAGAGATATTCACTGCGTGTACTTGCCCAATTCGTCCCGCGCCAAATAATGCAATATTGAACATGGATGCTCCTTGATACCTAAGTATCTGCTTATGAGATACTTTAAAATATATCAAATAAAATATTTATTTCAAATTATCAATATTTGGAAATTATGTTTTTGAGTGCGGCGTAGCATTTTGTTAATAACAATATTAAATTTGTGTTAATTAGATCACGTAAAGTAAGATTGATACTGGATGGAATGGAATATTTGTCCTTTAAAAACAAATTATAATATGCATTCGACTAAGTATATGGTTACGCTTAGTGATAGAGATTAATGAAAGGAAAAGAGTCACTTATTTTCAGAATAAAAATTTCAAAAATGGCATTGAAAACGATGAGGAAAGGGAAAATGGCCTGCAAGATAACAGGCCACCAATTTCTAGTACTGACGTACTTTGGTTGCAACCATCTCCTTTATTTTCTTTGCGGCAGATTCTATAGCTGGGTTTTCCGCGACTTGTGCTGTGCCTACTCGCCACCATGATTCATAATCATGCGTCATTGTTTTAGGTAACACTTTGATATCTATGAGTACTGGTACCGTCTGTTTTTGGGCTTCCTGTAACGCACAAAGCAGTTGTTGCTCATCGTGGACTCGGTAACTTTTGCAGCCGTAGCTTTCTGCATTTTTGGCGAAGTCGACTTTAATCAGTTTGCCATCCATGTTGCCGCTTTCTGGGTTACGATAACGATTTTCTGTTCCGAAACTGCCCATCCCTTGGCTCATTTGCAGATTATTGATGCAGCCAAATCCCGCGTTATCAAATAGCAACACGGTGATTTTGATATTTTCCTGTACTGCGGTTTGCAGCTCTGAATGAAGCATCATATAAGCGCCATCACCGACTATGGCATAAACCGGTTGGTTGGGGCAGGCTAGTTTAGCGCCAATAGCAGCGGCTATTTCATAGCCCATACAGGAATAGCCATACTCAAGATGATAGGTATCCGGTTGTTTGGGTTGCCATAATCGCTGTAAATCGCCAGGGAGGGAACCTGATGCGCCAACAATAATCGCTTCGGGCTCAAGATATTTGTCTAATAATCCCAATACGCTAGTTTGTGTCAGGCGGGTTTGTAATGTTTGGCTGTACTCTTCCAATTTATCATCGAGATGACCGGGAATTTCTGGTGTGAAATCTACCTGATACTCAATGTTGAACAGACGATTTAACTCTTTTCTCCATGTTTCCCGTGCCTGATGAATCTCATCTTGATAACCACTGCGATAATTCAATTGAATAAGTTGTTCTGCAATAGCGTTTAACCCTGCTTGGGCGTCTGATACAACGGGTATTGCATCCAGTTTGCAGGCGTCGAATTCCGCTACATTGATAGTGAGAAATTCAACTTCTGGGTGCTGAAATAGCGATTTGGATGCAGTGGTGAAATCAGTAAACCGGGTGCCAACGCCAATAATCAAATCGGCCTCTTTGGCGATCAGGTTGGCCGCAAGACAGCCTGTTGTGCCTAAGCCACCACAATTAAGGGGATGGTCGGCAATTACGGCGCTTTTACCTGCTTGTGTTTCAGCAAAAGGAATATTGAAGTGTTCTGCGAACTGACGAAAAGCGTTATGAGCTTCTGAATAGCGCACTCCACCACCACAGATAAGTAAAGGTTTTTTCTTGCGGTTTATGAGTGCCACCGCATCGTTAATCATGGCGACAGAAGCAGGACGGCGTTCAATGCGGTGAATTCGTTTTTGGAAGAAATAGTCAGGAAAATCCCAAATCTCGCCTTGAACGTCTTGTGGTAGGCAAATTGTGACGGCACCAGTATCGGCTGGATCGGTCAGAACTCGCATCGCATTAATCATAGCGCTCATTAGCTGTTCTGGTCTGGAGATACGATCCCAATAACGAGAAACAGGGCGGAAACAGTCATTGGTGCTGATAGTATGGTCGTGGAACTGTTCAACCTGTTGTAAGACTGGATCAGGTTGACGGCAGGCGAAGAGATCACCGGGTAATAACAGCAGAGGAATGCGATTAGCTGTGGCAGTTGCCGCAGCGGTTACCATATTGGCGGAGCCAGGGCCAACAGAGGAGGTTACGGCAAAAATCTGTTTGCGCTTTTTCTGTTTAGCAAAACCTGTGGCGATATGGGCCATACCTTGCTCATTGCATCCTTGGTAAACGGTCAAGTGACCAGGATCTTGCTCCAGTGCTTGCCCCAATCCAACAACATTACCGTGACCAAAAATGGTAAAGATTCCTCTGATGAATGGGTATTGCTCTCCGTCTGCTTCCACATATTGCTGGTTCAGGAATTTCACCAATGCTTGAGCTGCTGTCATTGTTGATTTGTTCATGTTACAGGACTCCATTTTATTCCATTGTTGGCATCACAAAATTGCTGGAATGATGTTCTAGCCTGATACTTGCTGGCCAGCGGCTGGTAACAGTTTTCATGCGGGTGTAGAAGCGAACGCTATCATTACCGTGAACGTTAAGTGGGCCAAAAATTGAGCGTTTCCAGCCCCCGAAGCTGTGGAAGGCCATTGGTACCGGAATGGGAATATTGATGCCTACCATACCCGCTTGTACATCTTCGCTAAACTGGCGAGCTGTTTCTCCGTCGCGGGTGAATATCGCGGTACCATTACCATATTGATGGCAGTTAATTAATGTTAGCGCGGTGGCATAATCGGGTACACGGACAATTGACAGAACAGGACCGAAGATCTCTTCTTGATAGATTTTCATCTCTGGCGTGACATTATCGAACAGCGTCGGGCCAATAAAATAGCCATTTTCATAACCGGGAACCTTGAGTTGACGGCCATCAATTAACAAGCTGGCCCCCTGTTTTTCGCCACTATCGATGTAATCACAGATTTTAGCTTGGTGTTGGGCGGAGATAACGGGACCCATATCGTTTTCTGTAGTTGCGACAATACCGGGACCGACAGATATTTTGTTGATCTGTTGACGTAATTTTTCAATTAATGCATTTGCCGTTTCATCCCCAACCGCTAATACAACAGACAGTGCCATGCAACGTTCACCTGCTGCACCAAATGCTGCACCTGCAAGAGCACTGCTAGCCATATCGAGATCGGCATCTGGCATCAGAATACAGTGATTTTTTGCGCCTCCCAACGCCTGACAGCGTTTCCCGTGAGCTGAGGCGGTAGTGTAGATATATTCAGCGACAGGCGTTGAACCCACAAAGCTGACAGCTTGCACGTGTGGATCTGTTAGTAGTATATCGACGGCTTCTTTATCGCCGTTGATAACATTAAATACGCCATTGGGTAAACCGGATTGTTTAAGTAGTGATGCTAATTCAAGCGCGAGAGAGGGATCTTTTTCTGAAGGTTTCAATACGAAAGTATTCCCTGTCGCTAATGCAATAGGAAACATCCACATAGGAACCATTGCCGGGAAGTTGAAAGGGGTAATGCCAACACAAACGCCTAAAGGCTGCATTAATGAATGGCTGTCCACTCCTGTCCCGGTATTCGCGGAATGTTCACCTTTTTGTAGATGAGGGATGCCACAGGCAAACTCAACGACTTCCAGACCACGAGTTAATTCACCGATAGCATCTGAATAGATTTTTCCGTGTTCTTCTGAAATCAATCGTGCCAGTTTGTCTATATTAGCTTCCAGTAATGTTTTGAACTGGAACATGACACGAGCACGTTTCAGTGGTGATATTTTAGACCATTCTCTGTAAGCTTGATGAGCGATTTCAATTGCCTGTTCAACTTCATGGGCTGTGCTTAGTGCTACCTGACGTATCTGTTTTCCTGTTGCTGGATTGAAAACCGGCGAAAAACGGGTGCTATAACTGGGAATAAGTTGCCCATTAACATAATTCTGTACCTGTTCCATTCTGAGCCTCTTTTGCGGATTTGATGTTAGTACTGAATCGGAAACTTTGATAATAGATATATGAAATATATGTTTTATTTTCAATATGATTTGGAACAAAAGGCAATTAATGTGATCGGCGTAAAGTTTCTATGAATTACCGATAATTAGGTGACTAATTAGATGTTAATCAATATAGTGGTAATAATAAATCATTACAATGAATGGATTATGTATTTCATTTTTAACTATAAAAATGAAATATGATTCAGCTTATACGGTAAAACGATTACAATTGCGGGCGATAAATTTTATGGGGGATTTATGTCTGTCGCATCGAATCTGAATGAATTTCAAGAACAAGTCCGTTCACGCTATAGTGAATTGAGTAAACGCCTGCAACAAGTAGCTCGATATGTGCTGGATAATACCAATAGTGTCGCTTTTGATACTGTTGCTGTGATTGCCAGAGAAGCTGATGTTCCTCCATCAACATTAATTCGTTTTGCTAATGCGTTTGATTTCAGTGGTTTTAATGAAATGAAACAGCTATTTCGTATGCATATGGTGGAAGAAACCGCCAGTTATGCAGACCGGGCCAGATTATTTAGAGAACTGGATGGCGAACAGGAACTGCCAGAAGACCCTCAGCATATTTTGCAGGAATTTGCTCGTTCAAATGTGCAGGCTATGCAACAGTTAGCTGCCAGAACAGCCCCCGAAGATTTAAGGAACGCGGTAGACTTATTGGCTCAAGCTAAGAATATTTACATTATTGGGCTGCGTCGTTCTTTTAGTGTGGCGGCTTATCTTTCTTATACATTGAATCACCTGGAATGTCGCCCTTTACTCGTGGATGGTTTGGGGGGAATGTTCAGGGAACAGATTAATTTAATTGGGGAAGAAGATGTTGTTGTTTCAATCAGTTTTACCCCTTATGCAGAAGAGACACTGATGGTCAGTGAACGGGCGGCAAAAGCCGGGGCAAAACAGATTGTGATTACAGATAGCCAGATTAGCCCGCTTGCCAGTTTTAGTGATGTTTGTTTTGTGGTTAAAGAAGCACAGGTGGAAGCATTCCGTTCTCAGTCTGCTACTTTGTGTTTAGTGCAATCTTTGGCGGTTTCTCTGGCTTATCGGCAAGGAAACTTGATTTAATTGTGTATATTCCCGATGAACCTCTAATGACTATTGACCCGCAAATTACGGCGGGTTAATGCTTTATCAGGTCAGTAGAAAGCACATAATTTAAATAGAGTGTAAACCTGATATTGATAACTGGTTTGTTAGACATAAATGTTGTTGATTCTTATTGGTGATAATTATTTAATAATTATTCTGAGTTATGGTTTTGAAAAGGGATCAATATGATGAGTAAAGGATCGCGTTATATTTTTGTCATTCTATCTGCAATTTCTTTCCAGGCATTTGCCTCAAATTTTGACTACAAAAGTGATATTCCTGCTGATAATAAGCCATCTGCGGAATATTTGAAGAAACGGGAAAATCTTCAACCTAAGCATTGGGATGTGGATAAACTCATTACGGATAATAATGCGGTGGAGAAGCGGGAACTGGCAAGACAGATGAAAGAAGATGAACTTAATCGGAAGAGCCGAGAGTTTAATGATCGTGTCAATGAGAAAATCCGTCAGGATCTTGAGCGTACTGCGCGTATTAAAGAGAATAACGGTATGACCAGAAGTAACTTTTTTGATCGGGAATAACCGTGACTTAAAGCAACTCGACAGTGAATTGAATCCTAAAGCTAGCAAGCCTGCCTATAAATTACAAATTGATCTTGGCGTGTTGGGCGTTAAAAGCTCAAGCGCCCAGATAACTGTGCATTACACACCTGAATAATTTTAATGCAACAGGGATGACCAATGGCTTATTTGAAAACGTGTCGGATGGAATTTGCCTACAATTTGTTGGCTTACAGTGATAGGACTTTGGCTGACATTGCTTTTCTGTCTGGTTATGCCTCCCAGTCAGCTTTTACCTTTGCATTTAGTCAACATTATGGTTGTATTCCAGCAATGTATGTGTTTCTAAGAACACGAAATTTACGCGTTGAAATACGTAAAGCCATCTTATGATGAGATGGCTTTACGTGAGTGATATACCCAATGGATTTCAAGATGCATCGCGACGGCAAAGGAGCGAATCCCCGGGAGCATAGAGAACTATGTAACCGGGGTGAGTGAGTGCAGCCAACAAAGAGGCAACTTGAAAGATAACGGGTATAAATATTATTGAGCTTTCGCTTCTGATTTATCAGCACTATTCAGCAGGCGTCGAATAGGGACAATTAATACCATTAATACGGCTGCACAAATAACCAGAGCAAAAGATACACGGGAGAATAGATCAGGTAGGTTGTCCAGTTGGTCAGCGCGCACATGTCCACCAATTAAGCCGGCAGCTAGATTACCCAAAGCACTTGCACAAAACCACAAGCCCATGACCTGACCACGCATTCGGGATGGGGCCAGTAGCGTCATCGTTGCGAGCCCAATGGGGCTAAGGCACAGCTCACCGAGTGTCAGAAACAGAATACTTGCGACCAGCCAGAGTGGAGAAACAGCTTCACCTGTTGCTAATACATTCTGGGCCGCTAGGATCATTAGACCAAAACCACCGGCACCGAACAGAATACCAATAATGAATTTACTGATACTGCTTGGGTTAATATTACTTTTGGCCAACGCAGGCCAGAGCCAACTGAATACGGGGGCCAGTAGGACAATGAATAGTGCGTTGATTGATTGGAACCATACTGTTGGGATCTCAAATCCCATCACTAAGCGATTAGTATAATCATTGGCAAACAGGTTAAATGAGGTTGGTTTTTGCTCGAATGCAGACCAAAAGAAAGCAGCAGATACCAACAGAATAAAACAAACTAACAGGCGGGAACGGTCACTACTACTCAAACCAGCAAACAGGAACAGATAGATAAAGTAAAGTGTTACACAGGATGAGATGACATAGACCATCGTGCTGGCTACGGCCACTGGATTAAATGGAATGATACCGAGGGCAAGTAGGGCAATGATCGCCATCATAGCGAGAATAGCGGTAAAAACCCATTTGCCGACATTTTTACGTTTGACTGTAGGGCGATCCCAGTTTGAATCCAATCCACCCTCTTTGTCATAACGGCGCATCAGGGGAACCGCGTAGAAGCGGAATATCAGTAGAGCAACTAGCATTCCTAGCCCACCAATACCAAAACCCCAATGCCAGCCATAGTCTTGAATTAATAAGCCGGTAATTAATGGAGAGATAAAGGAGCCGAGATTAATCCCCATGTAGAATAGGGAAAAACCGCCATCACGGCGTGGATCATCTTTTTTATATAGTGTGCCGACCATCACGGTGATACAGGTTTTAAATAGTCCTGTTCCTAATACGATCAGTAGTAAACCGATAAAAAACAGGTGATGACTCAAGAAAGCGGAAAGAGCGATAGACAAGTGCCCTAGTGCAATAATGATTGAACCATACCAGACTGATTGACGTTGACCTAACCAATTATCCGCCAGCCAACCACCGGGTAGTGCAGTCAGATAAACACTGCCTGCAAAGATGCCGACAATGGCAGCGGCCTGTTCACGAGGAATACCCATACCACCATCATAGATGGTTGCAGCCATGAATAAGATCAGCAGTGGACGAATGCCGTAGTAAGAGAAACGTTCCCACATTTCTGTGAAGAACAAAGAACTTAATGGATAAGGATGCCCAAAGAAAGTTCTGGTTTTCGTATTGTTAATGGAAGATTGCATCTAAGTTTTCCTATAAGACTACACTCTAAGAGTGCAGTGTGTTTGACAAGTAAAGCTTTTAACAAGCTCTTTCAAATTTAGGTTTAGAGCAAACAAAAAAGCCACGTTTTTATTAAATGATGTCCTGTTTTGTTAATATGTTTTTAACATATTTTTCGGCCAATTTTATTAACAATTAAGATATCTCTTACTTTATATTTCATTTTTCAGAGCAAAATCCGACATAAATCTCATTTCTCATCATTGATTGGTTAAAATTAGGATAAGACCTATTGACTTACTTCTATTTATATTTGATGTCTTTTTATGGGGAAAATATTTTAAAATAATAAATTAAGTAATAACTATAATAATATATAAGACATCTTTTCAAAGGCTAGATATTAACGGTGATAGTGAAAGGTAAGAAAAATAACGTGATTTGATTGTCAACTTGGTGTTTATTTTTAAATTCTAGATTAATCTTTGTTTTTTATATAAAAATTGGAAAGAAATTAAATTAAATTAAATTAAAAAGTATAATCTCAGCATTGAAATGAGATAGTCAGTTATTGGGTTGTATGCGAAAGCAATTATGGCTGTTTCCTGGATGAAGAAACAGCCATGAATAAATTTAATGGACTTTATCAGCTTGTCCGTACAGAGAAGGCATACCCTTAGGCCGGGTTTTAAAGCGACGATGCAACCACATATATTGATCAGGTGCCTGTAAAATTTCCTGTTCGACAACTCTATTCATGAAAGCAGCCGCTTTCACTTCATCATCTTTTGGAAATCCTGCCACTGCCGGTTGAATAATCAGTTCATAACCTTTTCCATCAGGCAGACGACGGGGAGTAAATGGGATCATTGCCGGATCAGCGAGGCGCACAAGTATCGATGTGCCTGTGGTGGTTGCAGCGTGTTCTACAGCAAATAGTGGTGCAAATACGCTTTTTCGTGGGCCGTAATCATGATCGGGGGCGTACCAGACAACTTCGCCATTTTTCAGACAGCGGATCATGCCTTTGACATCTTTTCTATCCAGCATATATTTGTTGGAGCGCAGTCGTCCCCATGTTTGTAGCCAATCCATAGCTGGATTATCATTTGGTCGGTAGACTCCAATTCCAGGATTGAGCAAACCGAGAATGCGGGCACCGAGTTCCAGCGTCAGGAAATGGATACCAATAACAATAATTCCTTGCCCGGTAGTTTGAATTTTCTGAATGTTTTCTCGCCCAGTAACTTTAAACCAGCGTTCTATCCGCCAGTCAGGCCAAAACCAAGCCATACCCGTTTCAAATATTCCCATTCCGACGGATTCAAAGTTTTTTATTAATAGCGCGTTGCGCTCCTCTTGTGGCATATCAGGAAAACATAGCTCAAGATTTCTTTCGGCAACTTTGGCACGTTTTTTCAGAAAGCGCATAGAAAATCTGCCCAGACGAGTGCCTATCCGGTAAATAATGGGGTAGGGGAGCAGAACCAGTAAGTAAAGCAGACCGATACCAAACCACGTAGGCCAATAACGGGGATGAAGTAGTGAACGTTGAAAAGAAGGTGCTTGTATCATGGATTCTCAGGTTTTTATAGTTCCAATAAGATGGACAAAACAATTTCCTTATTGTGACATTTTTTGACGGGATATCGAAGTTTTCAAGTATGAAATGTTTATGATCTCGATTTTAGTGCACTTAGCTTTTGTCATTGGTAAAGAATGATAGCTCATAATTTACTGATAAATAAAAATTAAAATAGTTTTACAGCGCTATTTACAATTCATGTAGATAATATTACTGTTTATATGAACAGTATTGTTTGTGGAGGGAAAAATTATGCATGTAGAAGTCACTATCGATAAATCTAAAAAACTGCCAAAAGGTGCTGTCCCTGCGCTTGCTGTAGAACTGGATAACCGTCTTAAACGTCGCTGGCCTGATATTAAAACCAATGTGAAGTTGGCAAGTCATGATGGGCTATCTGTTCGTGGTGGCACTCCTGATGACAGGAAAGCCGTTGAAGAGATTCTACAAGAAACATGGGAAAGCGCTGATGATTGGTTCCAGCCTTGATAGAGAGTTACAAATGACTACTCGTTGAAAATCATTTTCGTTATCATATTACGCTTGATAGCGGAGGCTATCACTTATATACCCGTTATCTTTCAAGTTGCCTCTTTGTTGGCTGCACGCGCTTACCCCGGTCACATAGTTCGCTATGCTCCCGGGGATTCGCTCCCTTGCCGTCGCGATGCATCTTGAAATCCATAGGGTATACATCCCTATTTTATGACTTGAAATTCAGGAAAGTACACCATGCCAGTGTTACACAACCGCATTTCTAATAAAGAGCTGAAAGCACGTATGTTGGCGGAGACCCAACCTCGTACGACCATCTCTTTTTACAAATATTTTAACATTTTAGATCCTCTGGTTTTTCGCAACAGCTTGTATCAACAATTTACTGATCTTTCAGTATTTGGCCGGGTTTATATTGCTAAAGAGGGCATTAATGCTCAGATAAGTTTACCAACTCATAATTTAGAAGCATTTAAAGCTTTGCTGTACAGCGTTGATCCTGCATTGGATAATTTGAGGCTGAATATTGCGCTTGATGATGATGGGAAATCTTTCTGGGTTTTGCGTATGAAAGTACGTGACCGCGTAGTGGCTGATGGGATTGAAGATGAAACTTTTGATCCATCAAAAACCGGCGAGTACCTTAAAGCTGAGCAGGTCAACCAGATGCTGGATGATCCTGATACGCTATTTGTTGATATGCGCAATCACTATGAATATGAAGTCGGGCATTTTGAAAATGCAATCGAAATTCCTTCTGATACATTCCGTGAACAGCTGCCAATGGCTGCGGAAATGTTGCAGGATAATAAGGATAAAAATATTGTAATGTACTGCACCGGTGGTATTCGCTGTGAAAAAGCCAGTGCTTATATGCTGCACAATGGCTTTAAAAACGTCTATCACGTAGAGGGCGGTATTATCGAATATGCCCGTAAAGCGAGAGAACAGGGATTACCGGTACGTTTTATTGGTAAAAACTTTGTCTTTGATGAGCGGATGGGAGAGCGTATTTCAGACGATGTGATTGCTCATTGCCATCAATGTGGTGTGTCTTGCGACAGTCATACTAATTGTAAAAACGAAGGTTGCCACTTGCTATTTATTCAGTGTCCAGAGTGTGCAACTAAATTTGAAGGCTGTTGTAGTGAAATGTGCAGAGAAGAAGTCAGGTTACCGGAAACCGAGCAGCGTGCTCGCCGTACCGGTCGTGAAAATGGAGCAAAAATATTTAATAAATCCCGGCATCGTCTACAGGATGGGTTGAACAGTACTTCACTACAGTCTGTTGAATAACGAGATTAATCGCTGGCACAGAAATCAATGTGCCAGTTTATTTGATTTAGTTAATAGAGATATTTAAATACATTGTAAATAAAGCAGAGTTCAATTCTATTACGCACATTGATTTTTTCAGTAATGTGTCTTTTATGAGAATAGACTGTGCTATTACTGATTTTTAACTTTTGGGATATCTGGTAATTAGGGATTTCTTTCATCCAGTAATCGATAACTTTATGCTCTTGAGGGCTGAAAATAGAACAACATTGGTCGAATGTTGCTCTGTGTCTCTGAATTTCTTTCAATGTAGTTTTGCTAAGTTTATTAAGCAGATAGGTAAGATTTCTCTTTGCCAGAATAACAGCATTATCTTTCAATGTAATATAATTGTCACAATAAGGATAGGCGCTATTAAGGTATATATAAATACGAGTGTTATCTATAAGAGTTATAAATTTCTGTAAATCGGAACAGTAACTGGCATGATGACAATAATGTGTCAAATTAGCTAAAACGATATCAGGAGCAAAATGAGTTACAATATTTATAGCCTCATTAATTGACGGTGAGTCAACAATTTCAAGATCTTCGGCATTATCATTTTTCTTTAAAAACTCTCTGATACCTGAACGGGTATAATAGCACTCTTCAACAATCAAGATTTTCATTATTGCACATCCCTGTTCCTGTTTGGCCAAACTCACAATAAACGCCCTATCTATCAGTAGTCAACTCGGCAAATTTGATGATTAAGTTAGCTTAATCCGAAATTATTATATAGTGATATGGTATTTCAGACAAAATCTTTGAGATGAATCGATGTGTCTCCTAACCGGACACCCATTTATACGGGTGTCCGGGTTTAAGATTATTAATGTTTTGTATGGTTTAGATCACTGTATTCTGAAGATTCGATCTTTTCAATTCCTGCTTGGAGGATGTATATCAATTGCTTTGCAATGTCAGTTGTCAACCATAGGGTTCGATCTACCATGACAAGTTCTGGTGTTTGATCTTGGGAGGACAAATAGTGAAGGCGTAGCATCACTGCATCATATGTATCAACGGTACAGACATCCCAACCTACTACAGGATGCGTTTGAATAACCTCATCTTTACTGCCCATAAAACCTCCTAATCAGATCACTGCATTATTTATTAATATCATTGACTAAGAGCAAACTACCTCATTCTTGAATGAGTCATTAGTTAGTATATGCTTTTTAATGAAAGTAAGAAGGTTTTTTGTTAGGAATTGTAAGTCAATTTGTTGGTGTGTTGATAACTATGCAAATTAATGGGGATGATGACCATCCCCATGTTATATCAGTCTACTACTTTCACATCCCAGCGGGCATCTTCGCCAGCCAAAAATGGAATAAGTTTTTCATTATTGCAATCAATGTGTTCAATTACGGTAGAAGGTTTGCGAGTCAGTTCGATAAAGTCTTCATTGACAGGTAGCCCGTAAAATTTAGGGCCATTAAGTGAACAGAACGCTTCAAAATGCGGTAATGCATTCATCTCCTCAAACACTGTTGCATAAGCAGGCAACGCTGATGGTGCGTTAAAGACGCCGGCACAACCACAGGAGGATTCTTTCTTGTGTTGTGCATGTGGCGCTGAGTCTGTGCCTAGAAAGAAGCGATCACAGCCACTGGCGACGGCTGCCCGTAAAGCCTCTTGATGCACATTGCGTTTCAGTACAGGCAGACAATATAGGTGTGGCCGAATCCCACCAACCAGCATATGGTTGCGGTTGAACATGAGATGCTGTGGAGTTAATGTCGCTGCCAGATTGTCATCGCTTTCCAGCACATATTGTGCAGCTTCTTTAGTAGTTATGTGCTCAAACACAACTTTCAGTGCAGGGAACTGATTACGTAGTGGTTCCATAACTTGTTCAATAAAACAGGCTTCTCGATCAAAAATATCAATATGAGAAGCAGTAACCTCACCGTGGACGAGCAGAGGCATCCCCAGTTTTTCCATCACGGCTAATAGTGGATAAATATTCTTTATATCAGAGACGCCGTGACTTGAATTGGTTGTGGCATTGGCAGGGTAGAGCTTACAGGCGGTAAAAATGCCTTCTTTATAACCCATTTCTATCTGAGAGCTTTCAGTAGTGTCAGTAAGATAACAGGTCATCAGGGGCTGGAAGTTATGCCCTTCGGGAATGGCTACCAATATTCTGTCTCTATAGGCCTTGGCTCTGACCACTTCTGTAATCGGCGTAAGCAGATTAGGCATGACGATAGCTCGGCCAAAGTAATGACTGGTGTAGGGAACGACAGTTTTTAGCATTTCACCATCACGAAAATGGATGTGCCAGTCATCAGGGCGGCGGATTTTTATTGTGTATGATTCAGTGGTCATGAGAAACCGGCTCCAGTATATATGATAGGAACGAAGATGCTGAGTTCAGCATATCCAGGCCGGGAATGGATGATAAAGCTAAAATGGTTGAATAGCTATTAATGAATATAATTTTTAGAAAAAAACTCAGCCAAATCAACTAGATTAGGGTAGTCAGAGGTGGATTTTCTTACAACAAAGGAAAAATGAAACATGAGGGTAAAAAAGAGATGAAGTTGGCTCCTCCAACTGGACTTGAACCAGTGACATACGGATTAACAGTCCGCCGTTCTACCGACTGAACTATGGAGGAACTCCTTCACAACGGGGCGTATATTAGTGATATGTTTCGGCTTTGTCAAAGTAGAAAACAATAAAAAAAGTTTGTTTGCTGGCAAAATGCACGTGTTGTTATATTTTTATGCTAATTACTTGAGATTTGATGGAATTTTATTCCATTAACGTAAGTTGAATAGAACTACCGTGCTTATGTTATGAGTAAATAGTTGGGAGAATTAAGTAAAGACGTCAGAATAGCAAAAATCCCGCATTAAGCGGGATTTTCATAATTTGGCTCCTCCAACTGGACTTGAACCAGTGACATACGGATTAACAGTCCGCCGTTCTACCGACTGAACTATGGAGGAATTCCTTCACAACGGGGTGAATATTAACGATATGCTTTTGCTTTGTCAAAGCAGAAAATAACAAAAATGGTCTGTTTGCTGTCAAACCGAACTTGTTGATCTATTTTTATGCAGAATAAGGCTTGTTTGCTGCACTCTCTCACCCCGGTCACATCGTTATCTATGCTCCCGGGGATTCGTTCCCTTGCCGTCGCGATGCATCTTGAAATCCATAGGGTATATTACGTTGTAAGTGACTGGTGGAATTAGGAATGCAAAAAGCCCGCATTTGGCGGGCTTCTTATGAATTTGGCTCCTCCAACTGGACTCGAACCAGTGACATACGGATTAACAGTCCGCCGTTCTACCGACTGAACTATGGAGGAATTGTCCTTGACAACGAGGCGGATAATATCTTGGTATTTTGGGCTTGTCAAAGGGGAAAAGTAAAAATTGAGTTTGATTGGTTAACTGATGTTCAATAATGATGTTTTTTACCATTTTTTATCAATTAAATTTTTCAGCTCAAGAATCGCGAGAGTTAACTGATATTTACCCATGATAATTAGATGGTGAAAATACCATCTATATTTTTATTTAGAAAATAATTAATCATGAGCATTAAAAATATAATTAAATATATATTAGATAATTTTTTCTTTGTGTTATTTATGACATTTTTATATTTCATGGTAATTTTCCTATTTTATCTGTTTTAACAGATCACTTATTGTATTTTGATATTTATTAGCGGATTTACTCGTCTATAATTATTAACTGAAAAAGTAATTTGTTATTTGATATCTGGTTTGGCAAACATGATATTAATCCACGCCAAAGCGAATGATAAAGAGTTTGCCATTAATAATGAAATCTCATTTTCTGCTAGTATACTAAGATATTCTCGATCTAATAATATATTTGTATATGCATATAAAATGCAATGAAATGAATAAAAACCATTTCAGAAAATATTTTAAATTAAATAATTGGTAAGGAGGTGGAAATAATTTTAAATATAAAATAAGCAGATAATATTTCCCCCGAAAAGAGTGGTTAATTTTCTGGTGATTTTTATAAAATAGATGAGGAAAAGTCATGAAGTTTTTAATTAATACTGATGTAACTAATTGGGTTTCACATAAAGACTGGTTTAACGTTCCATTACGATTGTTTGTAGTTCTACAGGATGATGATGGTTCTGTATCATTAGAAAATTACAAAAGTAAAATCGTGGTGAATGGCTTGAATGAGGGCGAATATGAAATCGTAAATAACAATAGCATATTTGATCCCATTAGTAGAGCATCTGAAATATTAGTAAAAATCAAGACAGATCAGAGAGTTAATGCAACAATTGGTTTTGATGCTGAAGTAACGGATGCGAGTGGTGGTGTGGTAGCGAAAGCCGCTCTAAGTCGATTTAAACTAAAGTCAGTAGGATTGGCAGCACCTGTATATCCGGCACATTATGATAATGTTATTAGCGGTGATGATATAAAAGCAGGAGTTAGAGTACTTTTTACTGATTCTAATATTTTAGATAAATATGAACTGAAATTTGTTTTTGATAATGATAATGTTGAAGTTGTTCCTGGTGTACAAAATAGCGGTGATATTCGTAGTTTGCCGGTGAAAAATGATCTCCTTACTGAAGGTAAACATGATAGTCTTTATTATACTATTAGCGAAAGCGGTACTGCTAGATTTTCTGCTATTCAACGTGTACTTGTAGAGCTTGATAAAGATTCTGCAACAGTCCAGGTCCGTCGTGATTTAGAAGTGCCTTATATTGAAGAGTATGATGAAAATAGGGGCCGACCAATTGGTGAGAGTATTATTGATTATGACATCAATATTTTGGTCAACGATGTAAAACTTAAAGATAAGGAGTTGAAAAAAGGTACAGTACATATAAGAGGGTATTCTGCTGACAATCGAGATACAGGGGAATTAGTATTAAAGATAGATTCTTTACAAGGTAGTGAAGATAATATTTTTCGGTTAACTATAATTAAGCCTGAAGAAAATGCAGATGGTCAACCGGGTGGAGTTGATTTCTTTAATTATATAGGTAATGGTCAGGTAAGAATTCACTACGAAATATCATTTGTTGGTGAAGTGAATATATTGCATAAATCTAAAGAGAAGATTTATAAGGTAGTTCTGGATTGATTATTTTGGTGTCGGCGAATGTGTTGTTGCTTGCATAGAAAAAAAGCCCAATTCTTATTGGGCTTTTTTGCATGCTAGCCATATTTTTGTATACTAGCTATTCCATGCGTACTAGAGATTCTTTTTAGTATCTCCAGGCTTGAATTTGGCTCCTCCAACTGGATTTGAACCAGTGACATACGGATTAACAGTCCGCCGTTCTACCGACTGAACTATGGAGGAATCGTTCTTGAGAACGGGGCGGATATTAGCGATCAATTGAAACACTGTCAACGCAAAAAAGCTTACTAGTTTATTATTTGCTTGCCATATGAGCGTATTGTCTTATAACTGTGCTATTTCACTGAAATTGAGTACTTTTGTTCATTATCGGCTATTCATGATCGGTAACGATGTTGCTATATGTGATTGTTCAGGAAACACCATGATATAAACGTCATAAAAATGAATTTCACCTTTCATTTGTATAATGCGCTTGATTTCATCTTTTATTACCAATGGAACATGAGGGTGGGAACAAAGCTCTTTGATTGCACCGTCTGAGATTTTTTCGCTGACGAACCATTCGCCGTTGTAACATACCCGTAGATCAAGTACGCCGATATCGTCAAACCGATACACAGGTTTGATTTCGAGTAATAAAACCGCCGACATAATAATGAAGAGTACTGTAAAAGCTAGCAGTGAAAGTAAACTAAAATATGGGGCGTACCAGATAAGTGCAGCGAGAAACAGGTAGGATACAAGCATAGCCAGGCAGAGATAAGGATGGTTGCTGATAAATTGGCTGTTAAAACGGGGTTTACCATCACGTTGTTCTTCGATGTTGATTCGTTCAAGATCCTGAATCAGTATCTGTTTAATGATATTCATATATTGACCTGATTAAGCAAAAGAAAAGTGAAATATTTTCATAACTATATTGCTCTTAAGGTTAGCATGGGGGAGGTGATCTTACGTAGATCAGTTGTTTTATTTTAATCTGCAAATTGTTATTGATTAAGATTAACTCTAATGCTTTCATTAAGATAAAGGTTGAATAAATCAAAAAAATTTGTAACTAATGACATTGTTTGTTAAATTATTGCATTAATAATGAGCATAAATATTTTTTTTAAAACACCAATGCATAAAAAGGTTGCTATTCCTTTTCTATCATGAGTTAATGCAGCCGGCCTGATAAACAGACCTACTTTATGTACGACATCTTGAGTTAATGAGTTATGTGTAAGTGTTATCCTCAGATAGCCTTTGTTGACGCGTTTCCTTCTTAGTGCCTCCATAAGTAATAGCTGATATAACTGGCCAATACATGCCCAATGGTGGCAAAATTTTTTTGATATATAGGAAAGTCACAATGTCTGACAAAATGAAAGGTCAAGTGAAGTGGTTCAACGAGTCTAAAGGCTTCGGTTTCATCACCCCAGCTGACGGTAGCAAAGACGTATTCGTTCACTTCTCTGCCATTCAGGGTAACGGTTTCAAAACTTTAGCAGAAGGCCAGAACGTAGAATTCACCATTGAAAATGGTGCTAAAGGTCCAGCAGCAGCAAACGTAATGGCTATCTAATTGCTTGGATGATTTTGAAGCCCGTCACTATTTTCCCCATAGTGGCGGGCTTTTTGTTTGCTAAAGTCATATCTTTCTTTACTTATTAATTACTCCTGATTATACTTTGTACGAATTTTATTGGAGAGATAGCCATTGGATAGTCAAAGTTTTCAGCTAAATAGACAATAAAACGGCAAGCTATTTATTTCCTTTCGATTTGCTGCTTGCCAAATAAAGCGGGCAGTACCACTCAAAATATCTGAGCTGTACTTACTCAAAGAATGGTGTTATCCGGTACTTGGTCAAGTAGCCGGGATAGTATATTGGGTTTTTATTATGCTGTTATATATTTACGCTTTGTTACCTCCTGGTATGGACAGAAAGTAGGGCTGAATTAAACATTCAGCATACGTTTCTGTGTGCAAAATAAATGCACATGATTATTTATCCATTCTGTTGTATGGAGAATGTCATGTTAATAACTCCTTTTGTCTTTCATTTATTATCGGCTATGTGCTTTGGCGCATTAATTGGTGCTGAGCGCCAATGGCGTCAACGTATGGCAGGTTTAAGAACCAATGCATTAGTTGCGACCGGTGCAGCAGTTTTTATCCTCAGTTCAATAACAACTTCACCCGATAGTGCGGGTCGTATTGCTGCACAAGTTGTTTCAGGCATTGGTTTCCTTGGTGCGGGTGTCATTATGCGGGAAGGTATGAACATTCGTGGATTAAATACCGCAGCAACCTTATGGTGTTCTGCTGGAATTGGTGTGCTGTGTGGTCTTGGGCAATATTGGCTAGCTGCGATAGCAACTGCCATTATTCTTTGTGCAAATATATTGTTACGTGAGGCAGCCCAACGTATTAATTTACAACCCAGGCAGCAGGCTATTGATCAAGTACAGTGTTATAAAATTCACGTAGTGTGTGACAATGATGACGAAATTCTGGTGAGAACTTTGGTATTACAGGCTCTCAATGGAGTAGCTGTGAGGTTAAAATCACTGAGTTTCGCTGATAGAGTTCAATCTGGAAAATTTGAAGTGTGCGTTGAAGTGTTAGCAACACTGGATAAGCAAAATGAGATAGAAGCAATTGTTTGTCGTATAAGTCTGGAAAAGAGCGTTAGCTCAATAAACTGGAAAATTGCTTCTGAACTACCGATCTGAAAATCTTTTGTGTAAAACAGTAATCACTAGTTTGATAAGGAATCACCGTTGACGAATGGCGTTTCGTCATAAGAAACAAACAAAACGTTGCCTATGGTGTGTTCTTTCGGTTAGGCAACGTCAATTAAGAAATCATTTAGCACTGTGTTGTAATTTTGCAGATCCTGGTACTAAGAATGACTGATCGAATATCTTGTACCAGGAGAGATGATGTTCTTGCTGATTAACGCTTCTCTAGGTAAAAATCGTTCGATGCGGTATTTTTAGCCTTGGTTTTGTCACTGGACTGATTGTTGAACATTGCTATTCTCATATCAGAATTTAGCCGTGGTAAACCTGATATAGGTATCATACGTGGGTACAGAAAAATTGATGAGTTGATATTTAATTTGGTTCTCCATCAGTTGTTCATTATTGTTCAGAATTTTCAGTGAAAATATCAATTATTTTCAAAGGTTAAGTAGAAGAAGTGATCTAAGTTTGTTCTTATATAAGAGTAAAATAGATAATAATTCTGCTTGATGGAGAATGTCGTGAAAAAATAATGGAAGTGGCTGATGGTTACCATCAGACAAAATTTTAGAGTATTAATTTAACAGTTCGATATTTATCCGATGATAAAGTAAAAACGTTTGTCATCTTTATGGTGATGAAAGAGTGATGATATTACAGGAGTTGCTAACTTTTCGTGATCCAGTGGAGGGGAGTGTGGTCCCTATTATTTCTGTATTAAGAAAGGGTAACACAGCAGCAGGAGTTCTTACCGGGGATAATTCTGCTATTACCGTCAGGATTTGTCATGATGTAGGGTTAGAATTCAAAGTTATTTTAGCATTCTAACAAACAGAGTTGATGGTGACTGAAATCTTGAGAAATGAAATCAGATTGGTATTTAGCAAATTGTGTATCGTAAAAATCCTGTATTGCAAAAGAAACGGGCATACAGTTGGTTTCTTGATGATAACGTTAATGGTGCTGTGGTATTGAGATACGCTGATGTAGGATTTTTTGTTAGCAAAGGTACAGATAGTGCAAAAAAAGCGATAGATATTACTAGGCTTGATAAGAATTTAGGGGTGTCAAATGAAGGGCCGTTAAGAGAAGAGAGGCGAGTGGGAGTATTATCAACTGCTTGAATATAACGGCAAGTTTGAATTTTGGAATGTTTTTTCAATGTTGGTTACCAGAGCCTTTATTCCATTCTTTTTGGCGCAAAATATTCATTTACTAGTACAAGATCTGATATGTGATATTTCTTGGTTTTTTTACATTGAGGTAAAATGGATTAAACCGTTCCTGAGAAGATCATTATAAATGAGGTATTAAAAATGTTGGATATTCTATGGCACTGGTGGAGCTAGTTTGTTTCATTTTTATTTTATAGATATATATGTTGATATTTATAATTTTTTAGTGAAAAATTTTGTTCATTAGGTTTTATTTTAGCCAGATTAGTGTATTGAATTGTTATTTTTTCAGGTATCTTTTGTTTATATATTGTTCATATAAAGGATGTGTTTTGTCCAAAAAACAGATACATTTCCAGTGTTATTGATTACATAATTGATAATGATTCTCGATAGCTATATTCCTTCTTGTTTGATGAACTATTGGGTTTAGTGCCTTTGTTCTGAGAGTGTTTCTGTGATTAGGTTAGGTTGTAATCTGTTGTTGCATTAACTGTCATATTTGAGGAATAGTTATAATTACTCGGAAAATTATCACTATTATTTATATGGTAAAATAAATTTCTTATCAAAATCCTATTTTTTTCATCTTTTTTATGGAATATCAGGATATTTATATCACCAATGATTATTGATTTCATTATTCTGGCAGGAAATGATATTGATTTTTATCTCTATTCCTATTAGTTATTTCTGCGGTAAATCTCAATTAATTATTTTGTTCCTATAGAGTTAATTGTTTTATCTATTCTTATCATTTAAGAAAATGACGTTTTTGATATATGTTAATGACATTATTAGCTATGTTTTTTATGTGTATAAATAATGTTTTTGGGATGATGGTCGTAAATATTACATGAAATAATGAAAAATGGAAAAAATAACTTTTAATATTTCACTTGATTTGTATCATAAGAATATGAATTAGGAAATAGCGTGTGTTTTTATTTAAATATTAATGTGTAAACTATTCATTTCTTGTATTATATAAAGAGTGGTAATTTAATTTATGATAGATATTTAACAAAGTTATATATTTATGTGGGTTGGAAGTTTTATTTCTGGAATTGTATCTCTTATAGAATTTTAAAGCAGATTGTAAGGATAATAAATCACATTCAATTAGTTTAAAATACCTAATATATTTAAAATATACCGAATGAACTTCAAGATGCTTGAGTCGTCAGATATAAAAACATTTAAATTCAACAACATAATCGTTTTTCAAACATGCACTTTGAAGTATCTTGAGTATATATATATTGCCAATGTGTGAATTTAATTAATGATTAATTTGAGGTATGAAGACTAAAGATGAAAAAGATAAAGTAATCAATAGAGGGGTTTTGCGTATTATTATATTATGAGATACAACATTTGATAAGTTTTTCTAATTAATTTTATTGCTATTTGGGTTGTCAGGAGTCGAAATAGACCAATTTTTCTGGCTATCTCTATGCTGGATATTGATTGTTATGTAATCAATAAAATGTTGTTATAGTTGTTTTTTTATTCATTATCTTACTGTATTTTATGCTATTTTTGTATGGTTAGTGTTATCTGTGCATGGTGGTATGCATTTTCAGTTAAGCCTTTTGGTTAAAAAAGGTACAAATCTAAACGAAAAGTGATCATACCAGTATCTTTTTTGCAACCAAATTTTACATAAACTTAATCTGTTTTATCGTACAAGCGGAGATGCTGAATCTCAGAATAAGATTATTGTTTACACTTATTACTCAGGGATAAAACTGTCTTTTTTAGTGTTAGTTTGACTCAGGATAGGATTTTTTATCGTTATTTTAAATTTATAAGTTTAATAGATCGTATAAAATCAAAAAATATATCTAATATTTTTATTTAGATAATTTAACTTATTAAAATTGAGAATTCGGATTTTATTTAATTGTTTGAATAGTTAATGAGCAATTTATCGATTAAATGCATATTAAAAGCCCTTGTTTTTGTGAGTTATGTCACATAGTATTTAAAATTGCGCCCTCTTTCCGTTGTATAAGTTGATGATTCAGGAGTAAAGTTGTTCTGCATTAAGAATATTCTTAATCGCTAATGAAAAATGTTATATCAGGTAACGCAATAATACTTTTTCAACTCACTACCGTAATATTTTTGAAGTAAGATGAATCAAAAGTAATACAAAGGATGGTTACTGCTCTGACTAAGCCTGTATATTTTAGTTATGTAAGAGATTATTAATCCCTAAGCTATTTTAGGAATTTTGTCACGAGTGGTTTTTCGAACACTTAACTGATTTTTTAATGTAATCGGACGGGATAGAGAAATGAGTACGGTTGAATTGCTCAAACATATTTATGACATAAATTTATCGTATTTGCTTTTAGCTCAGCGATTAATTAACCATGAAAAAGCGTCAGCGATGTTCCGTTTAGGTATTAGCGATTCTATGGCTGATACGTTGTCTGAATTGACATTACCTCAGTTGGTCAAGCTCGCTGAGACTAATCAATTAGTCTGTAATTTCCGGTTCGAAGACAGTGAAACTATTCAGCAGCTTACTAGGGAATCTCGAGTGGATGATTTACAACAAATACATACAGGCATTTTGTTATCTACTCATTTGTTTCAGAAGTTATTTTCGAAAGACGATACGTCAGTGAAAAAAAGAGCATAAAAGATGGCCGAGAAAAGTATAGTTCAAGAAGCTAAGGATATACAATTGGCGATGGAACTCATCACTTTGGGGGCACGGTTACAAATGCTTGAAAGTGAAACACAATTGAGCAGAGGGCGACTAATTAAGCTTTATAAAGAATTGAGGGGGAGTCCCCCGCCCAAAGGGATGCTGCCTTTTTCAACAGATTGGTTTATGACGTGGGAACAGAATATTCATTCATCGATGTTCTATAATGCCTATCGTTTTTTACTCAAGAGTGGTTATTGTGGAGGTGTAGAGGCTGTTGTTAAAGCGTATCGACTCTATCTTGAACAATGTCCTCCTGTTGAAGGGGACGCACCGGTTTTGGCGTTGACTCGTGCCTGGACGTTGGTACGTTTTGTGGACAGTGGCATGTTGCAACCTTCACAATGTCGGACCTGTGGTGGAACTTTTATTACTCATGCTCATCAACCTGTGAATAGCTTTGTTTGTAGCCTTTGCCAACCTCCATCACGTGCAGTAAAAAAACGTAAACTTTCCTTTGAGTCTGCCGATACTAATTCACAACTGCTGGATGGACTTGCTCAGCACGCAGTGTGAATTTAAATGGGAAAATTATTCCTACAGGTTACAGATTTTACTTTTTCCTCCTGTAACCTGTATTGAAACCACAACCATTCTGGATTCAAACTGCTCAACTTCCCATCCGCTCACCAACTTAGCTAAAGGATATCGCGTGTTAGTACTTTTAGGATATATCGTAGTTTTTGGTGCGGTAATCGGTGGTTACCTGATTGTAGGTGGTCATTTGGGCGCACTTTATCAACCCGCTGAATTTTTAATTATCACTGGTGCTGGTATCGGTGCTTTCATTGTTGGTAACAACGGAAAAGCGATTAAGGCAACATTACGTGTTTTGCCAAAGGTAATGCGTAGATCTAAATATAACAAGGTGATGTATATGGATCTGATGGCGTTGCTTTTTCGGTTGTTAGCAAAATCTCGCATGCATGGTCTTTTAGCATTAGAGCGAGATATCGAACATCCTCAGCAGAGTGATATTTTCACCCAGTATCCGCGTTTGCTTAAGGATAAGCATTTGATGGATTTTATCACTGACTACATGCGATTGATTGTGAGTGGCAATATGAATCCCCATGAAATTGAAGCTTTGATGGATGAAGAAATTGAAACTTATGAGCAGGAAAGCGAGATTCCGGCAACCAGCTTGATGATGGTTGGAGATTCTCTTCCTGCTTTTGGTATTGTCGCTGCTGTTATGGGGGTTGTTAATGCTTTGGGTTCGGCAGATCGCCCGGCAGGAGAACTTGGCGTGCTGATTGCTCATGCAATGGTTGGGACATTCCTCGGTATTTTGCTGGCATATGGTTTTATCTCGCCATTGGCAACATTGTTACGTCAGCGCAGCGGTGAACATCTTAAAATGATGCAATGCATTAAAGTGACATTATTATCCAGCCTGAATGGTTATGCTCCACAAATTGCGGTTGAATTTGGCCGTAAGACACTGTACCTCACAGATCGCCCTTCTTTCACTGAGTTGGAAGAACATGTTCGCCGGGTAAAATCACCTGTTCAACAAGAAACTGAAGAACAGGTATGAAGGCGCGTAACGTCTCTGTCATTAGGGTAAAAAGACGTAAAAGGAATGGCATCAAACATCATGGTGGTTCATGGAAAATTGCTTATGCTGATTTTATGACCGCCATGATGGCATTTTTTCTGGTTATGTGGCTGTTGGCAATTTCCAGTCCACAAGAATTGACTCGAATTGCAGAATATTTCCGTACCCCGTTACAAGTTGCAATTAATAAAGGGGAGCGTAGCAGTGATAGCTCGAATCCTATTCCAGGAGGAGGGGAAGATGTGCTTCATCAGGAAGGCGATATTCTGCGTCAGGTTGAAGTTGTTGAAGCTAATGATGAGGCTCGCAAATTAAATAGGCTGCGTGAGCAACTTGATCAATTGATCATTACGGATCCTCGCCTTAAAGCATTACGTCCACATCTGTTGATTGACATGATGGATGAAGGGTTATGTATCCAGATTATTGACCGGGAAAACCGGCCAATGTTTATGGTTGGCAGTGCAAAAGTTGAAAGCTACATGAGTGACATTTTGCGGGCTATTGCACCAATCTTGAACGATATTCCCAATAAAATCAGCCTATCAGGTCATACCGATGACTTGAAATATGCTAATGGTGAGCGTGGTTACAGTAACTGGGAACTCTCCGCAGATCGGGCGAATGCATCAAGGAGAGAGCTGTTGATAGGTGGGCTGGATGAAGTAAAGATATTGCGGGTGGTTGGTATGGCTTCAACGGTTCGTCTGAAACAGGAAGATGCCAGTGCACCGGTTAACCGTCGCATCAGTATTTTAGTGCTCAATAAACAAGCGGAAGAGCGGATTGAACAGCAAAACACCGGCAGCGATTCCTTGATTATTAATGATAGTAAGGAAATTCACGAGGTGATTGGAAAGGATTCGGCTGAAAGTAGGCCAACACAACAGTCCAATGAAATCACAGTATTGGCCCAGCCAACACCAGCATCGCTGGGTGCTGAGCCTAATCGTGTACCGACCAAGGTGACAAAGTAACGATGGATATTACCGCGTTTTATCAGACTTTTTTTGATGAAGCAGACGAATTGCTGGAGGATATGGAGCAGCATCTATTGCAGCTCGATCCTGATGCGCCAGATCAGGAGCAATTGAATGCTATTTTTCGTAGTGCTCACTCAATAAAAGGTGGCGCTGCGACTTTTGGTTTTATCAAACTACAGCAAACTACGCATGTTCTGGAAAATTTGCTGGACAGCGCCAGACGAGATGAAATGAGTCTGACGACTGATATTATCAACCTGTTTTTAGAAGCGAAAGATATTATGCAGCAACAGTTGGATGCCTATAAAAGTTCTCAGGAGCCGGATGAAAGTGCGTTTACCTACATCTGTGAGACTTTGCGCCAGCTTGCATTGGAAGTACAGAGAGAGAATGAAGGCGAGGTTGAGTCTGTCATAGATGCGGTGATGCCAGAGGTGACTGAATCTGAACCAGAATTAAAATCGGAGCCTATTGCGACTGAAAATCAGCAAGGTAGAGTTCGGGTTCATCTTTCTGGTCTGAAAGAGCGTGAAGTTTCTCTGATGCTTGATGAGCTGAGTAATCTGGGGGAGGTTTATGATGCTGAACAGACTAGGGATAGTGTTGAAGCATCATTGGTAACATCAGCCACAGAGGATGATATCACGGCAGTTCTCTGTTTTGTTATTGAACCGGAACAGATCACTTTCTTGCCGGTAGCTGAACCCAAAGGCAAAGTTAAAAATAAAGATACAGCTAAAGTCGTTAAAACAACTACGCCGGAGAAAGGTTCCACATCGCCTGCCGGGCGTCCTGCGCCGATACCACCGGCTGGATCGCCACGTCAACGGGCAGAATCTTCCAGTATTCGGGTTGCGGTTGAGAAGGTTGATCAACTGATAAACCTGGTTGGTGAATTGGTTATTACCCAATCTATGTTGGCTCAGCACTGTAACGTTCTTGAACCGACTTTGCATGGCGATTTGCTAAATTGCATGGTTCAGTTACAGAGAAATTCCAGAGATTTGCAAGAATCTGTGATGTCTATCCGTATGATGCCGATGGAATATGTGTTCAGCCGTTACCCGCGTTTAGTCAGGGATCTTGCTAGCAAGCTGAATAAAAAAGTGGATCTAACTTTGGTTGGCAATTCCACTGAATTGGATAAGAGTTTAATCGAGCGCATTATTGATCCGCTGACTCATCTAGTCCGTAACAGTCTAGATCATGGTATTGAAGAACCAGAAGCTCGGCTTGCTGTGGGCAAATCTGAAACGGGCAACTTGACACTTTCTGCTGAACATCAGGGCGGGAATATTTGTATTGAAGTTGTGGATGATGGCGCCGGGTTGAACCGTGAAAAGATTCTGGCCAAAGCGACATCACAAGGGCTATCAGTCAGTGAAAACATGAGTAACGAAGAGGTTGCGATGTTGATTTTCGCGCCTGGTTTTTCCACGGCTGAAGTTGTAACAGATGTATCTGGCCGCGGTGTAGGAATGGACGTAGTTAAGCGAAATATTCAGGAAATGGGAGGGCAAATCCAGATTAACTTCCAAGCAGGTAAAGGGACAGTAACGCGGATTTTGTTACCTCTGACACTGGCAATCCTTGATGGTATGTCAGTGAAAGTGAATGACGAAGTGTTTATTTTGCCGTTAAGTGCGGTAGTAAGTTCTCTTCAACCGCAGGAAGAAGATATTTATCCCTTGGCGGGAGATGAAAAATTATTGCATGTCAGAGGAGAATACTTGCCACTCATTAAGTTATATCGAGTTTTTGATATTCCTGATGCAAAAACAGATCCGACGAAAGGGATTATTGTGATTGTACAAAGTGCTGGCCGTCGTTATGCCTTGCTGGTTGATCAATTAGTTGGGCAGCATCAGGTGGTTGTGAAAAATATCGAAAGTAACTATCGCAAGGTACCCGGGATCTCCGCTGCCACAATTATGGGTGATGGCAGTGTGGCGTTGATTATTGATGTTTCTGCCTTGCAGCAACTCAATCATGACCAATTGGCATTCAACAAAGCTGAGTTATTAGCAAAAAAATAAGCACTGAATGGGGGAGCCCCATGAAAAATCGTCAATCTCACAGTAAAAGGTAAGATCATGTCGGCCATAGAAGCGTTTAATAAATTGTCAGGAGAAACTGCCGGGGAAGGATATTTAGTTTTTACCCTAGGTGATGAAGAGTATGGTATCGAAATACTGAAAGTACAGGAGATACGGGGCTATGATCAGGTTACCCGTATTGCAAATACGCCGGCATTCATTAAAGGGATAACCAATCTGCGTGGCGTTATTGTGCCTATTATTGACCTGAGAATTAAATTTGCTCAGGAAACGGTAACCTATAATGATAATACCGTTGTTATTGTTTTGAATCTGTTAAACCGGGTGGTGGGTATTGTAGTTGATGGTGTTTCGGATGTTTTATCGCTCAAAGCTGAGCAAATCTGTCCGGCACCTGAATTTGCAGTAACATTATCTACCGAATATCTAACAGGATTGGGTTCACTTGATGATCGCATGCTGATTTTGGTGGATATTGAGAAGCTGCTTAACAGTGAAGAGATGGCTCTGGTAGATTCAGTAGCTAAAAGTTAATCATTAAATATCACTGCCATCATCGACATCGACATCGACATCGACAGATGGCAGCTACTTTTTGTCTATCCCTCGTTAATTTCATCAGAAAAAATATTCAAATTTATTTTATACGACCAGTAAAGTTTCCTTTGATGATGCCGATAACAGAGCCATGCTGATCTATTGTAAAAAGGGAAAACATGTTTAACCGAATGAAAATAGTGACCGGACTGATGGCGGTCATCATATTATTTGGTGCTCTGCAATTTATATCTGGAGGGCTTTTCTTCCATGAGTTGAAAAGTAACAAGGAAAATCTAGAAATACTGGATAAAATGCGGGAACAGCAGACATTTTTGAATGACACTTGGGTTAATTTGTTACAGGCCCGTAACAACTTGAACCGTGCTGGCATTCGTTACATGATGAAAAAAGATGAGGGAGTCGATAATTACTACACATTGGAGCAGTTACTGACAGATGCCAGAAGTAACCTCTCTATCGCAGAGCAGCGTTTTGAACAATACGAACAGACCGCTAAATTGCCTATTCATGAATCAGAAAGTCTTAATCGCCTTAAAAAAGCCTATGATGTTTATATTTCAGCGCTTCATGAACTTATTGTTCTGCTTGAACATGATCGGGCGGTAGAATTTTTCAACCAGCCAACGGGCAAATATCAGAGTGCTTTTGAGGAAGAATATAACTTCTATTTGACCCAAAACGATCATCTCTATTCTGATGTGGTATTTGATGCAAGTATCTCTTACAGAAATGCGGTGATTATGTTGGGTATTATCATGCTGATTCTGGTTTCAGCCATGATTTTTAGTTGGGTTAGCATTAAACATAGTTTGCTGAATCCGTTAAACAAATTATTGGAGAACATTAAGGCACTTTCTACCGGTGATTTGACACAAAATGTGACTGTTTCAGGCAGAAATGAGATGAGTACGCTGGCTGTTGGCTTGAAGCATATGCAAAAAGAATTTATCACTACTGTCAGTAGTGTTCGTCAAAGCAGTGAAAGTATTTATAACGGAACCAGCGAAATTGCTGCTGGAAATAATGATCTTTCTTCTCGCACTGAGGAACAGGTTGCTTCTTTGGAAGAAACCGCCGCCAGTATGGAGCAATTGACAGCAACTGTACGCCAAAATGCGGAAAATGCTCGTCAGGCAAGTAACTTAGCTGATAGTGCTTCTGAAGTTGCACGCCAGGGTGGAAAAGTCGTGGCGAATGTTGTACAGACAATGCGTGAAATTGCCGGTAGTTCTCAGAAGATTTCCGATATTACCAGTGTTATTGATGCTATTGCGTTCCAGACTAACATTTTGGCGCTGAATGCCGCAGTGGAAGCAGCACGTGCCGGTGAACATGGGCGAGGTTTTGCTGTTGTGGCAGGAGAAGTGCGTAACCTTGCACAGCGTAGTGCCGAGGCAGCAAAAGAGATCAAAACATTAATAGAAGATTCAGTAAGCCGCGCAGATACCGGTTCTGTCTTGGTTGAAAGCGCCGGTGAAACAATGAATAACATTGTCAGTTCGGTCACCCGTGTAACTGACATTATGGGTGAAATTGCATCTGCATCCGATGAACAAAGCAGAGGGATAACTCAGGTTGGTCTGGCTATCTCCGAAATGGATCGTGTAACACAGCAAAATGCTGCTTTAGTTGAGCAATCCGCGGCTGCTGCTGCTGCACTGGAAGAT
Organism: Photorhabdus sp. RM96S; assembly: GCF_042879335.1. Classification (NCBI taxonomy): domain Bacteria; kingdom Pseudomonadati; phylum Pseudomonadota; class Gammaproteobacteria; order Enterobacterales; family Morganellaceae; genus Photorhabdus; species Photorhabdus sp. RM96S. The sequence continues at coordinate 177,960 of NZ_JBHFKT010000003.1, forward strand.
CAAGCTGCTGGATTGAAGAAACTAGTTTCTCTGTTCCAATTGCCGAATCTTGACAATAAATCTCAACCCGAAATGAAAATTGAGCATTTGCCTGTGGCTAAGACTTCTCCTGCTAAATCGAATCCACTGGTGTTGAAGAAAGCCAACAATGTGGAAGAACAAGCTAATTGGGAAACATTTTAAAACACTAAGCGATAACTACGGCTGCACATGCAGCCGTTAACAGAGGTGATTACATGTTAGGCAGGCTTCGTATATCAACCAGTTTATATCTGTTACTGATGATGTTTTGTGTAATGCAGATAATCTCAAGTGGTTTATCACTTGGAATCATTCGCGCAGATCAGTCTTATATTGAACGGATTGATCTGGGAACACAGAAGAGGGATACCTTAGGGTTGAGCTGGGCAGCTTTGCTGCAATCGCGTAATACACTTAATCGAATCGCTGTGGGGAAAACGCTGCAACAATCTGAGGATCATATTGGCAGTATGGTTGCTAATGTTAAGGAGACCTTAGATAGGGCTGAGATGCATTTTGCTGAGTTTATTGCGCTGCCTAAATTGAATGACGAGGATGGTAGTAGTGTATTGCTGGCCTCGGTAGAAACCAGTTATAAGGAATATATCAAAGCCCTTAGAGAACTCTCGGTTTTTTTAGAAAGTGGTAATTATGATGCATTCTTAGACCAGCCGACAGAAAAGTATCAGCAGCAACTTGAATCTGATTTCAATCATTATATGCAATATATCGGTGAGGAGATTACAACCGCCGTTCAAGATGGTCGTCTTTATTACCAAATTTCAGTTGCCATGTTTGCAGGTGCGATATTAATGGTACTGGTTGTTGCCTGGGCGGCTCATTGGTGGTTGAAAAAGAATCTGCTCAGACCTTTTGCCAATATGCGTAGCCACTTCCAGAATGTTGCGGAAGGAAAACTCAATAAAGAAGTTTCTGTTTTCACTCAAGATGAAATTGGTGAAGTGTTCCTAAAATTACGTGAAATGCAACGTTCACTGGTTAATTCCATTACTTTGGTAAAAGAGAATACTAACTTGATGTATAACGGTATTCAGGAAATTACTCAGGGTAATACCGATCTCTCTTCCCGCACTGAAGAGCAAGCTGCATCACTGGAAGAAACGGCAGCCAGTATGGAACAACTGACTGCAACTGTGCGTCAGAATGCGGAAAATGCTCGCCAGGCCAGTGAATTGGCGGTATCTGCATCGAAAACAGCCTCTAAAGGGGGCGAACTGACAGTTGATGTTGTGGAAACAATGGATGCAATTGCCAATAGCTCACAGAAAATCAGTGCCATTATCAGCGTCATTGATGGTATTGCATTTCAGACCAACATCTTGGCATTGAATGCGGCAGTAGAAGCCGCACGGGCAGGTGAACAAGGCCGAGGTTTCTCTGTTGTTGCTGGTGAAGTGAGGGATCTCGCTCAGCGAAGTGCTGAAGCAGCGAAAGAGATTAAGACATTAATTAGTGAATCCGTTCAGCGGGTAAGCCAAGGTTCCGAGTTGGTTAGTCATGCAGGGAAGACCATGAATGAATTGGTCGTTTCTGTAAATCAGGTCACGGATCTGATGGCTGAAATTGCTGCGGCATCTGATGAACAAAGCCGGGGAATTCATCAAGTAGCACAAGCTGTTACACAGATGGATCAGGTTACTCAGCAGAACGCGGCATTGGTTGAACAGTCTGCGGCGGCGGCGGCGGCACTTGAAGATCAGGCCGATATTTTGGTGCAAATAGTGGCACAATTTGAGTTACCCAATAATTCAGAAAATAAGCTTGAAAATGAACTTTCACTGACGCTGAAGTCTGCGGATAGTGAAGGGGCAGTCAATCAGACTCGCTGAGGCCAGATGAAATCAAATTTAATTGCTTCAGTGACAAGTTTGCCATCTTCGCCACTGCATCACATGATTCAGCGTTACACCATGTCAGATGCGCATTTTGAGCGCATCTGCCAGCTCATATATCAACGTGCGGGTATTGTGCTGGCTGCACATAAACGGGAGATGGTTTACAACCGTTTAATTCGGCGTTTGCGTACCCTTGAAATACGTGATTTTGGGCAATACCTGTTCGTTCTTGAAAATGACATGAATAGTGAGGAGTGGCAGGAATTTATCAATGCATTGACAACTAACCTGACGGCGTTTTTCAGGGAAGCTCATCATTTTCCTCTGTTAGCTAAACATGCAAGTAAAAAAAATGGATCGTACCGGGTATGGAGTGCAGCGGCATCGACAGGAGAAGAGCCATATTCGATTGCAATGACGCTAAGTGATGCCTTAGGGGAGCGCTTTCACCGGGCAAAAATTATTGCCAGTGATATTGATACCCATGTTTTGGAAAAAGCACGCAAAGGGGTTTATCGACTGGATGAGTTGCGTCAACTGACCGATCAACAGAGAAAACGTTACTTTTTTAAAGGTATTGGATCTTATGAGGGTTATGCTCGTGTCCGGCCCCAACTTGCTGACATGGTGACATTCCAGCATCTAAACCTGTTAGATCCCAATTGGCCATTTGAAGAGAAGTTTGATGCCATCTTTTGCCGTAATGTTATGATTTATTTTGATAAAAAGACGCAGGAACGGATACTGCGCCATTTTGTTGCTTTGTTAAAACCCGATGGATTGCTCTTTGCAGGGCATTCTGAAAATGTCACTCAAATAAGCCGGGAATTCTACTTGCAAGGACAGACCGTTTACGGTGTAGGCCGGGCAAGGAGAGGTCATGAATAAAATAACTGTTCTTTGTGTCGATGATTCAGCGCTTATGCGTCAAATCATGCGAGAGATCATCAATAGTCACCCGGATATGGAGGTAGTGGCTTGTGCGCCAGATCCACTGGTAGCACGTGATCTCATTAAAAAGCATAATCCACAAGTACTCACACTGGATGTTGAAATGCCACGCATGGATGGTATTGATTTTCTGGAAAAATTAATGCGCTTACGGCCAATGCCGGTGGTTATGATCTCTTCCCTAACAGCCAAAGGTTCTGAAATCACATTAAGGGCATTGGAACTTGGTGCTGTTGATTTTGTAACCAAACCTCAATTGGGTATTCGTGAAGGCATGCTGGCTTACAGTGAACTTATCGCGGAGAAAATACGGACAGCAGCACAGGCTAAATTATCTGTACCAGTAATCACACCCGTAAGTTCTGCTCCTTTAAGTTTTAAACCTTTGTTATCCAGTGAAAAACTGATAGCAGTAGGCGCTTCTACTGGAGGAACGGAAGCAATAAAGAATTTGTTGCAACCGTTACCTGTCACTAGCCCGGCACTACTTATTACTCAACATATGCCACCTGGTTTTACCCGTTCTTTTGCTGAACGACTGAATAAACTTAGCCAAATTACCGTAAAAGAGGCTGAAAATGGTGAACGGATTTTGCCGGGGCATGCTTACATTGCTCCGGGTGATCGCCATATGGAACTATGTCGTAATGGTGCTGATTACCAGGTTCTGATCTCCGATGCACCAGCTGTTAATCGTCATCGTCCGTCTGTAGATGTGTTGTTTCGATCAATTGCTAAATTTGCCGGGAAGAATGCTGTCGGAGTGTTACTGACCGGCATGGGCAGTGATGGCGCAGCGGGTTTACTAGAGATGAAGCAAGCGGGAGCGTACACATTGGCGCAGGATGAAGCAAGTTGTGTGGTATTTGGTATGCCAAGAGCGGCAATACAAATGGGGGCGGTAGATGAGGTGATGGATATACTCAAAATGAGCAAGAGAATGCTGGCAAAAATAAGCTCGGGGCAAGCTGTCCGTATTTAACGGCTATCGGATATACACTAAAGATTTCAAGATGCATCGCGACGGCAAGGGAGTGAATCCCCGGGAGCATAGCAAACTATGTGACTGGGGTGAGCGAGTGCAGCCAACAAAGAGGCAACTTGAAAGATAACGGGTATAAATTTAATATTTTTTAAGCGGCTCTGTGCTGACTGGTAAATAATTTCAAGGAGTTTTTATGGCGAATAAGGATCTGAGATTTTTGGTGGTTGATGATTTTTCAACCATGCGTCGCATCGTTCGTAACCTTTTAAAAGAATTGGGCTTTAATAATGTAGAAGAAGCTCAAGATGGGGCAGAAGCTCTGGCTAAGATTCGTGCATCGCAATTTGACTTTATCATCTCTGATTGGAATATGCCCAATATGGATGGTTTAGAGTTGCTAAAAATCATTCGTGAAGATGCCCAATTGGCTAAGATACCGGTTTTGATGGTGACCGCAGAAGCGAAGAAAGAAAATATCATTGCAGCCGCACAAGCCGGGGCCAGTGGCTATGTTGTTAAACCTTTTACCGCAGCTACTCTGGAAGAAAAGCTCAACAAAATATTTGAAAAACTGGGCCTCTAAGGAGACATAATGAGTGTAAATCCAGTCATGCCAAGGGATGAGACCATTAGTGCCAGTGAAATTATCAGCCGTATCGGCCAGCTTACGCGTATGTTGCGTGATAGTTTACGTGAATTGGGATTGGATCAAACCATTGCCCAAGCTGCTGAGGCAATACCCGATGCGAGAGAACGCCTGGACTATGTTGTGCAGATGACAGCGCAGGCGGCGGAAAGGGCGCTTAATTGCGTTGAAGCGGCGCAACCTCGTCAGAATGAGTTAGAGTCATCGGCAATATTACTGAAAAAACGTTGGGATGAGTGGTTTGAAAACCCAGTTGAGATGCCTGTGGCACGCTCGTTGGTTATGGATACCCGGAATTACCTCAATTCGGTACCTGAACATACTGCTTTCACTAATGCTCAACTGCTGGAGATCATGATGGCACAAGACTTTCAGGATCTTACCGGTCAAGTTATCAAGCGGATGATGGATGTTATTCAGGAAATAGAAAAACAGTTGGTGATGGTATTAATGGAAAACATACCGGCTGACCAGATGGCGAAAACTAAGAAAGAGGCTGACAGCTTACTAAATGGTCCGCAGGTGAACCAAAACGGCGTGGGCGTTATTGCTAATCAGGCTCAGGTTGATGATCTACTGGATAGCTTAGGTTTCTGAATAAACGTGGCAAGAGGCCGCTGAATACATGTACACTGAGCCAGCTCAACTGGCTCTTCATCTGTTTGAAAACCGGTTTACTGAGTTTGTCTCAATTACATTTTTAATCAATTGCCCGAAACTCCATCACTCAAAGAGAAGGAGCAGAGGATAATATGACACAGCATAAAGAAAAATTTGATGGTTTGGCTAAAGGTTATGATCGCTACCGCCCTCGTTACCCGCAGGCACTTTTCCGTGAAATTTGCCACTGGCTGCCTAAAGACAGGGCACTGTCTGTTGTCGATATTGGTGCTGGAACCGGCATTGCTCTCGGGGGGCTGGCAAATCTGCTTGGTCAGCAACACCACTACACTGCCATTGATATTTCGCAGGATATGATCGACACCGGTAAACAGAAACTGCCATGGGTCAGTTGGTTACATGGCAGTGCTGAACAGCATCTCGCCAATGTAGGTAATCTTGACCTGATCATGGCAGCACAATCTTTTCAATGGATGGATCGGGTAACGGTATTAAATCTGGTCAGAAACAGTTTGGCGGATAATGGCATCATAGCGATCCTGCAAAATAACCGAGATTACCGGCATAGTGAATTTCTGAATGAGTATGAAAATCTGCTGGAAGAATTAAGCCCTAACTATAGCCGTCACTATCGGGATTTTGACTATGCGCAGGAATTGAATACGGCATTCCTGCATGAAAATGCCCTCCGTATTACACTCAATACCCATTGGAGTATGCCTATTCCTAGCGAAGCTTTTATCGGGATGAGTCGTTCATCGACTCAAGTGCAACGTGCTTTAGCTGTTCACGGTGAGTTATTTATCGAAAGATTAAAAATGCTGGTGGATAAATATCAATTTGAGGGGAAATTGGCAATTTTATATGAAAGCCAACTGTTTATGGTTGTTAAGCAGGTTAATTCTGGAAACGAATAATGTCAGAAATAGCGATCAGCTTCTCTATACCAACTGAGGAAGATATCAAGGGAGTATTATTTTGCAGGCTTTTCAGGAACACCCCTGGTTATTGAATTTATTAACTCATGCACAAAGCCGAAAACTTAATGAGTATCAACTTGAAGATACACATCAGTGGGAAAATGTACATGTTTATGATAATTATACAAAGATGCAGCGGTATTGATCGATATTAATCTTATTCTCTCTGACGGAATAAAATAGAATGGTTGTGGTTATCTTTGCATGAAACGGTTACACTCAATCATCCATGTTATTACATGTGGCAACTGTTACTAAAGGTGAAACAGCTTATAGCCGCTGTTTCACCTTCTCCTTGCAAGCCAGACTAATACTAATAAAACAAGAGAGTAGCGATAATATCTAAACCAAATACAATATCCAGAGTGCTCCAAATTTTTATTACAGCGATATCCTACTTAATGAGGCACTTCAAATTTAAAGTAATCGCTGAGGAGAACTATTTTGTCGTCCATAATTTCTATTAATGTTACGCCCATATTGCTATAAATATCACTATTTTTACGACGCCCTTCATTTTCCCAAATAACGCAAGCCTGGCTATTACTAGCAATGAAACCAGTTTGCCTAAAATGTAAATATTCAAAATTTGAGAAAAGTTTCTTGAGAAAAATAATCGACATCTTTTTACCTACCATTGGTGGAAGGCCCGGATAATAAAGTGAAATATCTTCAGAAAAAATATTATCCAGTCGTTTAAGGTCATACTGATTCATTGAGCTAAGAAGTTCTGCGGTTAACTCATCTATTCGGTTCATTATGTTTTGTCCTCTGTTTTATTTACTTGCCAGCATAATCGCGTTAAAAATTTAGGTCTGGCTGATGACTTCATTTTCCTGCTGCAAAACGTTTAATCGTTGCGCCAGTTGACGGACCCTCGGTGCGTTAAATAGATCGCGTAACGTTATTTCAACGCCGAAGTCACTACGCACTCTTGCTATTACCCGCATTGCAACTAAAGATTCGCCGCCGAGCTCAAAGAAATTATCCTCTGGAGAGATATTTTCTAATCCCAATAACTCGGCAAACAGACGACAAAGCGAGAGTTCTTGTGGGCTGGAGGCACCACTTTCATTGACTACTACACTGTTCCACGTGGGTTTCGGTAACGCTTTACGATCTAACTTTCCGTTAATGGTCAACGGGAAGTGATCAAGCTGCACTATTGCCGCTGGAATCATCGCTTCCGGCAAGCATGTGGTCAGACTGGACCGTATTAACTGTGGTTCAAGCGTAATACCTTTATGAGCAATGACATAACCCACCAACCGCTTCTGTTGACCTTCATCTTCACGCACAATGACCTCAGACTGCACGATATCAGGGTGCGCATTTAACGCTGCCGCCACCTCGCCCAATTCAATACGGAAACCGCGGATTTTAACCTGATCATCAGTACGGCCAAGGAAGTCCAATACCCCATCCCGACGCAATCTTGCCAGGTCACCCGTGCGATACATACGCGCATCTGTGCCGATAAAAGGATCAGCAATAAAGCGTTCAGCAATGAGTTCAGGACGATTCAGATAACCACACGTTACCCCTGCACCGCCCACATATATCTCACCCACAAAACCTACCGGAACCGGGCACTGAGCCTCATCAAGAATATAAATACCGAGATCATCAATAGGTTCACCAATAAGACTTGAAGCAGGCTGAGCAACGACTTCACGTGAAAGAGGGAAATAGGTCACATGTACAGTGGTTTCAGTAATACCATACATGTTGATCAACTGAGGTGCGTTGTCATCGTGCCTTTGATACCACTCCTCCAGAATATGCGCATTCAGCGCTTCTCCGCCAAAAATCACCGTGCGTAGCACCAAACTCTGCCCAAGCTCAGGGGCTTCGCGATCAGCATGGATCAGCGCCTGAAACGCTGAAGGTGTCTGATTTAACACCGTCACTTTTTCGCTAACCAAAAGCTGCAAAAAATCTGTAGGTGAACGGCTGACTTCCCAGGGAACGATCACCAATCTTCCGCCATTCAACAATGCTCCCCAACACTCCCAGACAGCAAAATCAAAAGCATAAGAGTGAAACATTGTCCAACAATCAGTTTCAGAGAAATTAAACCAGCGCTGAGTACTTTGTAGCAAACGCATCACATTATGATGAGTCACTACTACGCCTTTGGGCACACCGGTGGAGCCAGAAGTGTAAATGATATAGGCAGGATGTGCTGAAATCAGCGGTTGCAAGCGCTCTTTGTCAGACAGATCAGCAACACTTTGCATTTCCAGATGGGTGATCAATTTGGGATCATCTAGCAATACCATGGGGGTATTGGTTGTCAGGCGTTGCGCAATTTCACTGGTGGTGATCACACAAGCAGGTTCTGCATCGTCAATCATAAAATCAAGACGACTTTGCGGATAATCCGCCTCCACTGGCACGTAAGCAGCACCAGCCTTGATGATAGCCAGCAGTGTCACCATCATCTCAATAGAACGAGGTAAGCAGACCATAACACGTTGTTCCGGGCCTATTTGCCGTGATACCAGATAGCGCGCCAGTTGGTTAGCACGTTGGTTCAATACCGTATAACTAATATTCTCCTGCCGATAAGTCAGCGCCACACTATCTGGCTTTGCAATTGTTTGTTGTTCAAAGCGCGAGGTCAGAGTTTCCTCATTTAATACTGTGCGCCGTGCAGGTAATAGGCTGCCTCCTATGTGCCAACCTGGCAATGTTAGTTCACCAATGGGACGTGATATATCCGCCAGCAATTCAGTGATGAAATGCTGAAAAAGAGATTTTTGAAGGTTAATATCGTGGGGAGTGTAGAGGTTATCATTGGTATCGAGCGTAAACTGCAAACTGTCGCCTTCGCCATGATAATAAATGGTTACAGTGAGGTCCTCTACCGGTCCACTGGACAAATTTTTGGTACGCCCAAAATTACCCGCAAAGCTCACATTGCTGTTAAACAGCATCACATTGATATTCTGGGCAAACAAGCGGGGGGCAGAACCATTTCGCTGTAAATCACGATAGATATCTTCAGAACGATACTGCTGATGTTTGAGTAACTGGCGGATTTCTTGGCTGACCTGCTTACTAATGTCACCTATGGAATGAGCAGGATCTATTGTCAGACGCAGAGGTAATACATTGGATACCATACCTGGAATACTACGTAACATACGCCCTGAACGCGCAGTTACTGGCATACCCAAAGTAATATCCTGCTTATCGGTCATACGAGAAATCCAGGAAGCAACGATTGCAATAATAATTTGAGCCATACTACTTCCACTCTCTTCACTCAGAGTACGCAGAATATCATTGACCTTTGCCGGGATTTCACACTGAGTGCAACTGAACGAACCCAAGTCGGCAAACTGACCGGGTTTCGCCCCTACGGCAAGGCTCTGTGGCTCACTTCGGCCTGCCATATACTGTGACCACCACTGACGGTCATGTTGAAAATTTTCCGAGCGGCGGTACTCTTCATCAAAAGCCAACAGATCACTAAGAGGCCCGAAAGGATTTTCCAGCTCAGCAGCGCCAGTCAATTTCTGGGTATACAGTTCAGCAAGCCGCTGAATCAGCAGTGTAGTGCCAAAAGCATCACTAGCCAGATGATGGACACGGATAAACAAAAAATAGTGGTCATCACTGATTTTTAGCAGCGCAAAACCAAACAACGGCCCCTGTGTTAACTCCATCGGCTGCACCAATTCAGCCTTCATCCAGATTTCAACTTCTGTTACCGCATCCACATGGTTAGATAAATCAATAAGCGGACATTTCCATTGCAGGTTGGTAACAATCTGTTGTTGTAGTTCTTGTGGGTGCGGTACAACCACCACTCGTAAACATTCAGCTTCATCTATCAATTGGGACAATGCCGAGTTAAGTGTCTCAATATCGATAGCGCCTGAAATATCAATATAACAACCAGTGTTATAAATTCCTGCGCTTACATTTAATTGTTCAGCCAGCCAAATTTCCTGCTGTGCTGCGGTCAGGGGGTAATAGCTCCCTTGATGTTGTTTCATAATTAATCCTCACAGGCTGGTGATATTTTTATTTATATAAATTGCGTAATGTGATGTCTGCCTGAGAACCACGCAGCAAAATCAATATGGCGCAGAAGCAAACAACGACAGCAATAACAAAGGGAAGCCCTTGAAAATAGAGAGATTGTCCCTGGCGAGATGAAAAATGCAGCAATAACGCCCCCAACAGCGGTGAAGCAGTGATAGCCAGACCCAACATACAGTTCTGTGCTCCCAGATATTCCCCTTGTCGCTCATTGCCTGCACGCAATGAAATCAAAGCACGAAGCGTTGAATCGCTGATCAACGCCAGTGCATGTAAAGCAATTGCACCAGCAACAATAAGTGGTGATACCGCCAGGCTATAAGCGATAAACGCCAACATATAGAGTCCGTAACCGATGATCGCTGTGCGGTATTCGTTACAGTGCGCCACGAACATTTTTAGCAACCAAGTTTGCGTTATGATGATCCCGACGCCGAGCCCGGTGAGAGCCAGACCGTTTTCACGTGGTCCCCAGCCCAAACGCATTTCATTGAGTAAGACAAAACAGGCCAGAAAAATGCCATAAGCCACCATGCCAAGAGCCGAAGCATAAACCAGTCGTCTCAGTACCCCATCCGTCGCCAGTAGTTTCAGGCTGCCCAAAGGGTTGGCACGGCGCCAGTCGAACGAACGCCGGTTCTCCTTGGTCAGACTTTCGTTCAGAACGAACATAGCGGCAATAGCGTTCACGGCTGCCAGTGAGCCAGCAATCACAAACGGAAGGCGCGGTGCAATCATGCCCAATAGCCCTCCGAAGGCTGGCCCGGCAACCATGCCGAAGCCAAGAACACCGCTGACCAGACCGAAACGCGCTGCCCGCTGTGCTTCTGGTGTCACATCTGCTACGTAAGCTGATGCAGCGGAAGTACTGGCGGCAGTGGAGCCTGAAAGAAATATACCGGCCACCAGCCATCCTAATGACGGTGCTGTCGCCACCAGCGTATAGCTCAGCGCTGTGCCAAACAGTGTTGAAAGTAATACCGGCCGCCTTCCCCAAGCGTCGCTAAGCGCCCCTAACAACGGGGCGAAAAGGAACTGTGCAAAAGCATATAGTGAGACAAATAACCCGATTAACGGCACACCCGCTTCCGGTGGTTGAGGGGCAATCTCCCGCAACAGATCGGGTAAAACCGGGAGTACAATCCCGATACCCAAAGCATCCACAGCCAATGTCATTAGGATCACGGCCAATCGGCGTTTATGCTGGCGGTTTTCAGGAAGGTGAACCGTTGGGGAAGAATCACTCATACCTGTCCTCCTTTTATTATTGACGGAAAGTGATGGATTATCGCCTGCGATACATGTGCTACGTGCTCTTCCATCAGACAGCTATAATGATTCCCCGGCACTTCTGCGATACGAATGGGAAGGCTGGAGAACTTCTCCCAACCCCAGGCATTGGTCTCCCGGATCTCCGGCACAACAACCCCTTTCGGTAAGGGTTCTACCGCTTTTACTAACAGCATAGGAATTGGCAACTGTACGGGTATTGGACGATATTTCGGTGACATATCCGACGCAGCCCGATAGACATTGAACAATCCGTTAATTGAGCCCATATCATTCTGCGCCTGAATCAACGAGAAACGTTTTAGCTGCTCTTTGATATAGCTTAGTAACGCCTCGCGGGGTAATGCACGCATTTCATCGTCATCCAAGCTGTCGATCATTTCCAGTCGGTCAGTGTAGTAGGCAAAAATACCAAGAATAACTTTGGCAATATCAGCATCTTCCTGATACGGAACTGGTGCATAGGGTGGCGCGGCAGAGTCGAGTAGCACTAGAGAACCGATGCTTTCTCCTTCAGCATGAAGCTGCCGTGCCATTTCATAAGCTACTTTTCCACCTAATGAATGACCGCCGATATGATATGGTCCCTGCTGCTGAACCGATCGCAAACAGGCAATATAATGTGTTGCTATCTCTGCCACCGATTGGTGCGGCGCAGTTTTTCCATCAAGTCCCAAATATTGCATACCGATAAATGGCAGTTCTCGTGGTAATGCCGCGGCCAGGGGCATAAATTGGGTAACATTGCCACCCATACCCGGCACACAAAAGAAGGGTGAATAATTACCATTACCGCCGTGATTAATTGGCACCAGGCAGTAGCGGATGTGGGCATTCTCAGGAGCCAGGCTCTTTTTATCGTCAGATAGTGAACGGACAACACGTGCCATTGTCGGCTGTTCGAGAAACTCCGCCAGCGTCAGACAGTACTGGAAATGGTCACGCAAACGGGAGATCATCTGTGTTGCCAACAGTGAATGACCGCCCAGTTCGAAGAAATCATCTTCCAGGTTAATCGTCTCTTCACCTAGTAACTCATACCACAATTGACGAACGGCTTCCTCTGGGCTGGCGGAATCAGATATCACTGATAAATCCTGTAATTGTGTGCGCCGAACAGGAGTAAATTTACTGACAACGATCTGTGCTTCCATTCCGGCGATAGCCAGATCGAAAATAGCGCAGCCCTCTTGATTACTGAGACCAATCACACTTTCTTGACGGCGTGCAGCATAATCCACGGCCATTCCCACTTCTGCCCAGGTATCCCAATTAACTGACGTTACCGGTATAGCCTGCTGTCGCCAGTAGTGTGCCACGGCATCAAGATAACGGTTCGCCGCCGCATAGTCTGCCTGACCCATTCCACCTACCAATGAGGCAAGTGAAGAGCACAACAGAACAAAGTCGACAGAGTCCTGACTCATCGCCGTCATCAGTTGCTGTGTACCACTGACTTTTGCCGCCATCACATGCCGCCAGTCCTGCGACGTGCCATGCTCCAGCAATCCACTGGCTTCAATACCTGCTGAATGAATCACACCGTTGATAGCACCAAATCTTGCTCGCATCTGTGCCAGTGCTTCATTTAATGCCACACCGTCAGCAACATCAGCGCACAACATCATGACTTCAGCACCAGATTTCTGTAACACATCGAGTAAAGCTTCACTTGCCGCATTAGTTCCCCGGCGGCTCAAAATACCGAGTTTAACCTTACTGCATTTATTGCTGATGTGACGCGCCAGTGACTGACCGATACCTCCCAGCCCACCAGTAATTAGATAAACACCGCCATCACGCAGAATTTGCTGGTGCGGGATCTCATCAAGTTCAGTCAATGTCTGCAATTCACGCTCACCTTGCTTAAGCGTAATGCTGGTAACCGGTATTCCTTCTGCTGCTTCTTCCGGTTGCATATCCGTATACAGTTCCGCAATCAGCGATTGATATGTAGCAAAAGTGTCATCATCCAGATCGATATGACGTGCAGAACACCCCGGATACTCGGCCGCCAATATTCCGAGCAAACCAAGCGCGGGTGCGGCATTACAGGCTTCCAACACTCTGGCTGCCTGTAACCCACGGGAAATTAGGGTAATATTAAAAACCCTGTGATGACCGGTAAGCGCTTTAATTGCAGCCGCCAGTTGTTCAAACGCGGCCTCTGGTTGAGAAATCCCTGCCGCAGTCCAGCACCAGATGATACGTTCTGGTAGCATTTGTTGCTGTATCAGGCAATCTATCAGCCGTTGATAATCTTCGGGCTGATCCTTACGCAAACGAAAGCGGTAGGTACTCTGTTGCAGAAATTCATCAGCATCTTCAACAACGATACTGCCGGGCGCTGCTGCTTGCCATAAATCACTCAGTTCAGCGGCTTGGGCACCAAAAATCAACCACGGCGCACGATTCTGTTTTGCTTCACCTAGAGGCTTCGGTAACCATCGAGGGTAACGACACCACCGTACTACATTCGACTCACTTGCTGGCTGGAATGGTAAGGAATTGAACTGGCGTAAATTGTAACCGTGGATTTCAACCAGCACCTGCTTGCAATTCTGGCTCTCGTCCCAACTAAATAGCGTTATGTCATAAGTCCGTGGAGCCGTTTCAACCGCCAGACTGTAAAATTCGGCACATAATGGCTGGTGCAGCGTCAGCGAACCGTAATGGAATGGTATTGAAGCATCACCCGGCAACAGACAGGCATGTAGGAACACCGTGCCCAAGTCGAGTAAAGCCGGATGTAATGCAATATCAGGCAAATCATCGATAAATGCCTGGTTGAGTCGCAACTGCGCCAACGCACAGCGATCACCCATCCACACACCTGCAATGCATTGCCAACGCGGTCCATAGTCAGCAAATGCCTGATTGAAACGCTCCGGCGCCTCTGCAACTTCTTCAAGCTGCAAATTCCGACGTAGCTCATAAGGTGAAACAATCTCTGCTGGTGGAGAGCATATGGCAGTAATATTGCCGTTTGCATGGAGTTGCCACATGTCATTACCATCGTCGCGAGACTCCAGCGTAAAGGCAAAGCTGCGATCAATGGCGGTCAAGCTGATGCGTATCTGACGCTCAACACCTGACGATAGTACCAATGGTGAGGGGAAGTAAACTTCACTGAAAGTAGCTGTGCCACCGGGTTGCAATTCGTTAAAAGTACGACGCACTAATTCCAGACAACCTGTGCCCGGTAATACACCTTGCCCTGCGAAAATGCGATGTTCATCAATAAACCAGACATTATCATCTAGCTTACAAGTAAATTGTGTGACCCCCTCTCTATCCGATAACTGTGTGAAAATCGGTAGTTTTCTCTGTTGTGTACTTATAACCGTGGCTGATGTAGTGACAGGATGTTCCAACCAGAGATGTTGGCGTTGGAGGGGATGCACTGGCAGCATAACCCGATGTAATTTGTGTGAATGACTAAATGCAGCCCAATCGATAGCGACACCTTGCTGCCATAACTGCCCGACAGCATTGAACAATACCTCTTCATCCAGTTTCTGCTGGTGAGTATGGCGCATCGTGGTTAGTATCTGAGCCTGGCCTTTCTGCTGTAGATCTTTCAGCATGCTGCTCAGTGCACGCCCTGGACCGACTTCAAGCAGGATTGGATTGTCATAATGGTTCAGCAACGTAAGAATACCATCATAAAAGCGTACTGGCCGACGCAGATGATCTCCCCAATAACCAGAATTATCGCGATCTTGTTCACTGAACCAACTACCACTGATATTGGATATTATCGGAATGGTACTGGATTGTAGCGTGAAGCCTGCGCTGAATTCCCGCATCTGTTGTGCGGCAGCATCCATCAATGAACTATGAAATGCATGTGATGTCGTTAGTCGCCGGCAAGAAATACCTGCCTTGTTGCATTGCTCTTCCAGTATCGCAATATTGTCATGGCTGCCAGTTATCACGCACTGTTCAGGCCCGTTGAGCGCTGCAAATTCACACTCTGGTGCCAGCGAAACCATACGTTCAGATGATGCCTGTACCGCCAGCATTGCCCCTGTGGGCTGGCGCTGCATGATTGCAGCTCGATTTGCTACCAATGCCAGTGTATCTTCCAGTTCAAGCATACCCCCTACACAGGCCGCAACCAGTTCACCGAGGCTATGACCAATCATTGCTTGGGGGGTAATACCCCAAGCTTGTAGCTGGCAGGCCAGTGCATACTCAACAGTGAACAGCGCAGGCTGAGTATAACGTGTAGCATTTAACCGGCTGACAGCATTGTCGCGTTCCGATTGCGGATAAATTAACTGCCTGATATCCAGTTTGATGTGTGGCTGTAGCAGTTCGGCACAGCGATCAAATTGCTGGCGGAATACACCATCACGCAGATAGAGCGATTGACCCATTTCAATAGACTGACTGCCTTGTCCCGGAAACATAAAAATCACCGATCGAGGCTGTTGTTTGCGACTCATAGTCTTAGTCTGTGGTGATAGTCGGCGTAGTTGATTAATTAATTGCTCCCGATCTCTTCCCACAACAAAAGCACGCTCACTGAAAGCGCTGCGTCCTTGTTGCAAAGTCCCGGCAATATCCGCCAATGGCTCATTACCGGTAGTCAGTGCGACTGCCAAGCGTTCCACTTGCTGAATTAACGCTTGTGGCGTTTTCGCTGAAATCGGCAGCAGATGCCAGAGCTCGTCATCTAATATACGGACATCTTGCTGGCGCGGAGCTTCTTCCAGAATAAGGTGCGCGTTAGTGCCACCAATGCCGAAAGAACTTACACCGGCACGACGTGGCTTACTTGTTTGCGGCCACGGGCATGCTGTATTGATTACAGAAAACGGGGTCTGTTCGAAGTGGATTGCAGGATTGGTTTGATGATAGTGAATACTTGGCGGCAAAGTCTGGTGACGTAGCGCCAACACGGTTTTGATTACACCGGCTATACCGGCAGCCGCATCAATATGTCCTATGTTTCCTTTCACAGAACCTATTGCACAACTCCCTACAGGTAATACTTCACCATCAGATTGCTCCAGGAAAGCCTGAGTCAGCGCACGTATTTCTACTGGATCGCCTAAAGAGGTCGCCGTACCATGTGCTTCGATATAACTGATGCTGGCAGGCGATACCCCGGCATTACGCAGCGCGTCTTTGATCACTGAAGATTGACCGTCAATACTTGGTGCCGTGTAACTCACCTTCTGTGCACCATCATTATTGACAGCAGAACCTTTAATTACCGCATGGATGGTATCGCCATCCTCCAAAGCAGCGGACAGACGTTTTAGTAATATCATCCCACCGCCGCTGCCGCTGGCTGTACCGTTGGCCGCCGCATCAAATGGTCGGCAAAGGCCATCTGGAGACATAATTCCACCACTGACATGGACAAAGCCAACCTGTTGCGGGTCCAGCGCTACAGCACCTGCCAATGCCATACCACATTCACCACGCCGTAGGCTTTCGCAGGCAAAGTGAATAGCGGTGAGTGATGACGAACAGGCGGTGCCAATACTGACAGCCGGTCCGCTAAGGTTCAGCTTGTAAGCAGTACGTGTAGCGATAAAATCCTTGTCATTACCTATTTGCCACTGACCGGGGTCGAGGTGCATCCGGTCTTTATTTGGCATGACGTTTTCCAGCAGGTAATAATTGAAGCCACTGCTACCAAAGACTCCCACTGAACGCGGTGTACTATCATTGCCATAGCCAGATAGTTCCAGCGTTTCCCATGCCATTTCAAGAAACAACCGCTGTTGCGGGTCCATCACCTGCGCTTCACGTGATGAATAACCAAAGAAACGTGCATCAAACTCCGCACACCTCTCCAGCAAACGTGCGCGTCTGACAAACTGTGGGTGACTTAACAGCGCTGGATCGACGCCACGTTGTAACAATTCCTCGTCAGACAACTCCACACTAGCATCGTAACCCGCCAACAACCTCTGCCAAAAAGTGTCGAGATCTGGCGCTTGTGGGAAGCGGCCCGTCATACCAATAATTGCAATAGCATTGCTATCCAGAGTCGAAACATCCAACGTTGGTCTTGCTCTCTTTTCAGTGACTATCAGCGGTGTGGCTGCAACAGGTGTTTTTTGCTGCGACAGCGCATCCAGTAGTTGAGCCTGTTGTCGAATGGTGGGATGAGCGAAAATATCGGTCACAGACAAGCCTCCACCAAACGCCTCATTCAATTGCTGGAATAGCGCCATAACCCGTAGTGAGTGGCCGCCAGCATCGAAAAAGTTTTCGTCATAACCGATCTCATCCCTCTCCAGCAGTTCACGCCAGATAGCTTCAACGCGACTGAGTGATGACACAACTTTGGCTGGCAAAGGAGAAGATTGATGCTGACCGGCACGTGTCAGTTTCATTTCAGCCAACGCTTTCAGATCGATTTTTCCCGTAATACCGGTAGGCAGAGCATCAAGGAAGAACAGCGCTGTCGGCACCATCACTTCATTAACCTGTTGGCGTAATTCGCTCAGGATCTCACTGCGGCTGGTTTCGCCGACAATGTATCCCGCCAACTCTTTATTCCCTTTGCTATCGGTGATCGCCAGCGCTTCGGCCTGACGTACACCCGGTAACGCACTTAGGGCGGCACGCACAGCATTCAGTTCAATTCGGTGACCACGGATTTTTACCTGACGGTCAACCCGACCAACAAACTCCAGTGCGCCATCCATGCGTTGGCGCACCATGTCGCCGGTACGGTACATACGAGCTTTTAATTGTGGTGCAAAGCTATCGGGTAAAAACACCTCAGCGGTTTTTTCATCCATACCCAGATAGCCCTGTGCAACACAGGTTCCCGCTAAATAAAGTTCACCCATTTCCCCCGGTGCCACGGGCTTTCTCTGTTCATCAAGCAGATGGAAGCGAACATCGCCCATTGGACGCAGCACTAGATTTTGTCCTTCGGCATGATAATCGGTAAGGGATACCACAATCGCACATTCAGTAGGGCCGTATCCATTCATCAGCCTACGCCCTACAGACCAGCGTTGGGCGACTTCGGGCATACAAGGTTCACCGGTTACGATAAGCACCTGGAGATTAGGCAGCGGTACTAACGGCACTATCGTCAACGCGGAAGGTACAATCCACATATGCGTAATCTGTTTATGTGCCAGCCACTCTGTCAGATCACTGCCAGGCAACAGTTGCTGTTTCTTACCGAAGACCACACAAGCACCCGCTACAAGCGCTGGAAAAATTTCTCCCAACATCACATCAAACACGGGCGAGGAGTACTGCACTATGCGAGAAGAAGGTTCAAGCCTCAGCTCATCGCGGATTGCCAGAATGTTATGGCAGACACTGCGGTGGGTGACAGCAACACCTTTCGGTTTACCCGTTGAGCCAGAAGTGTAAATAACGTAAGCACAATCATCCGGCTGACAGATCGCCGCCATAGTCATATAGGGTGCATTGGCTATATCTAACTCATCGATATTAATTGCCGCCAGACCAAGACGCTGGCACAGAGGCGCTGTTTCATTTCGGCACAATATCGCTTTTACTTCCGCATTATCAATCACATACCGATTTGCTGGTTCGGCGTTATCAGGAGCCAATGGCACAAACACCGCACCAATCCGGTTAATTGCCAGCATTGCCGTGACATTATGTGGATGGTGCCCCATCAGAATGCCAACTCGATCACCTCGGCTTACATCTACTTGTTGAAGTTGCTGCGCTACATATGCGGTCAATGTATCAAGCTGCTGATAACTCAGACTTAATTCATCACTTTCCAGTGCCACATGTCCGCCATACCGGGACAGGTTCTGTTGAAACAACTGAAACAATCCCTGTGGCTTATCAGCCATGAGTTCTGGTTGAGTACTACGGCCAGCATTAACCGTCAACAAATCCGCCAATGCAATATCTGGTTTTTCAATGAGTTGTGGCAACATAGCCAGTAAATACTCACTCATCCGTCCTAGAGTGGCGGCAGATAATCCCCCCGGCATTGCCATAAAATGAGCGTAAACCTGACCATTTACACGATTAATAGCCAGCTCCAAATCAATTTTGGCGCGATAGTCCCCCAACTCAACGTCTGAAACCTTCATGTCTCCTAATGTTGCATCGTTTGGTTGATCCAGTTCACAGGAGAAAATAGTTTGGAAAGCAGGATTTTTACCCGCCACACGTGGCAAATTAAGTGTTTGTACCAAATAATCGAACGGTAAATCACGATTTTCAAGGATGTCGAGACTAACCTGTCGCGTATGCATTAAGAGTTGCTGAAAAGTGTGTAACTCACGGCTATTGATACGTACCGGCAAAGTGTTAGCAAAGTAGCCAATCAGCGCATCCCATGCAGGTATGGTGCGCAGCGACACCGGTGTTCCGACTATAAGATCCTGCTCATTACTTTGCTGGCGCAGCAGGAGTGCAAATAAACTCAACCAGACCATAAACGGTGTACAGTTTTGCTCGCGAGCCAATTTCTCTACACCTTCAACATACACTTGGGGAACAACACAACTTATTGCAGCCGCTTCGTCAGTTGGTGCAGCCATCTCATTCAGTATCAGAGTAGCTGGCGCATCCGCCAATTGTTGACGCCAGAAATGAATCTGTTGCTGTACCGCCGGTTCAGTCAGTCGAGTGCGCTGCCAGGTAATGAAATGCCCATAGTTTGCTGCCAACACGGGTAGCATGGGTGCTTTACCGGCCAGACGTACCTGATAGCAGTGCCGTAACTCATCAAAAAGTATTGCCAGCGAGCGGCCATCGGAAATAATGTGATGCAGAGTAATACAAAGCACATGCTCTTGCGGAGACAATGTAAACAGTACCGCACGGATGAGTGGTCCATTGGCGAGATCGAAACTTGCCATCATTTCTTCTCGCAACTTCGATGCCAGCGCAGATTCGCCGCCGGAGATATTCTGTTGGCGCAGGGTTAGCGTTAATTCAGGCGAAACCTGATAACTGGGTTCAAAACTGGATGTTCCATCCGGCTTGTTTACTTTGCTGACTTGACTGGAGAATGTGGTACGCAATACATCATGACGTTGCACTACATCATTCAGCGCCTGCATTAACGCATTAAAATGCAGATTACCATGCAGACGCCATGTGACAGGTACGTTGTAACTGCAATCATCCGGCCGTTGCATGGCAATCAACCACAAACTGCGCTGGCCGAATGAGAGTAAATCACTGGCCTGCGAAACGTGCTGCACAGCAACACTCTGTTTCGTACTGCTCTTTTCAACGCTGTCCTTTTCAATACCGTCCAGTAACGAGGCCAACCCGGCGATAGTTGGATGATTGAAAATAGCGGAAAGTTTAAGCTGAACACCAAATGTCTTATTGATCTGCGTAATCAGATTGGCAGCAATTAATGAATTGCCACCACAATAGAAGAAATTATCTTCCGTACCGATAACCTGAACCCCTAATGCCGTTCTCCATAATGCCAGCAATTGTTCTTCACGAGCGTTAGCCGGTTCTGTCATAGATTCCTGATTTTCTGGTAGCGAAAAATCTGGAACCTGCAAGCGCTTGCGATCAACCTTCCCATTGGGGGTAGTTGGTAATTTATCGAGAAACACGAAAGCACGCGGCATCATATGTTCGGGTAGCCGCAGGGACAAATAACCACGTAACTTGTCAGTATCAGCCGATGACACAACATAGGCGACCAACACTTTATTATTTGTACTGTCATTACAGGCGACAACCGCGCACTGGCGCACATCTGCGTGTTCCAATAGCGCGCTCTCCACCTCGCCTAACTCGACGCGAAAACCGCGAATTTTAACCTGATGATCACTGCGTCCCATGAAATCAATAGTACCGTCAGCCAGGAAACAACAAATGTCCGAGGTGCGATAGAATCGCGTACTACTATTATTGTTATTGTCTGCCACAAAACTGTCTGCCACAAAACGGCCTTGGTTATCGAATTTGCCGGTAATAAATTTCTCTGCCGTGAGTTGAGGATTATTGAGATATCCTTTTGCTACGGTAACACCTGCAATCAACAATTCACCACTAATGCCAATCGGCACTTGTTGCAGGTGTTTATCAACAATGAATAGCTCACAGCTAGCCAGCGGCCTACCTAATGGAATTACTCGCCCGGCCTCCAATGGATGTGTTTCCGGATCAAAAACAGTGCTATCAATGGTTGCTTCAGTTACACCGTAAGAACCCAGAATACGCGCGTCTGGGCGGCACAGCGCTTGTGCTGCGTGCAGCTCATGACCAAACCAGACATCAGCCCCACATACCAGTGTTGATAATCCATCCAGACGTTTCCCATTATCCTGACAGAACTGAATTAATTGACGCAGTACCACAGGAGGAAAATCACCGAAGGTCACGCCTTCGCTCATCATTAAGCGGTGCATTTCAGCTGCATCTAGCAACCACTCACGCGGACACATAACCAAGCATCCACCACAGCCCAGAGTACGACTGAAATCCCCTATACTGAGATCGAAAATCGGTGCAGCAAGTTGTAGTGATACCGGCTCCCCGGGTTGGGTGAAACGATAGTCATGGCACCAGGCATGGAACGATGCATGCAGACTACCGTGGCTTACCTCTACTCCTTTTGGATTACCGGTTGAACCAGAAGTGTAAATAACATAGGCTGAGTCACTCTCCTGAACTGACCAGATTGGCGGCACATCCGGCGGCGCTGGTTGACGAAACAGCCTATCAACTTCCAGCACAATGGCATGAAAATCAAGCAAACCAACAGCATCCTGTTCACTGGTGAGGATCAGTACTGGCTGTGCATCATTTATCTTATCGGCGAAGCGAGGATCAGAGGGGGACAACGGCACATAAACCGCACCGGCAGAGAGAATAGCGTAAAAAGAGATGACAATTTCTGGCCGGTAGCTCATCAATACGGCAACCCGGCTACCCGGCCCAACGCCACACTGGCGCATCTTCGCGAGCAGGCATTGTGCGTACTCATCCAGTTGAGCATAGGTGAAACGTTGATTACGCCAAACAATAGCTCGTGCATCTGGATTATTATGCACTTGTGACTTGATGCGCTCAGCTACTGAAATAAACGCCAATACCGGCAGAGGTTCTGCTGGCCGGGAGAAGCGAGCCAGTGTTTCCAGCTCTTCTGGTGGCAACATGCTACATTTGGCGACAGAACGCTCAGGTTCACTTAACAATGCATCCAACAATTTCTCATAGTGATTCACCATGCGAGTAATGGTGAGGTTATCAAACAAATCGGTATCAAATTCAACCAGACAGAGTAGTGAATTCGGGGATTCTTCTATCGATAACGTCAAATCATATTTAGCAGTACCAGAATGGATAAATTGTACTTCTGCTGCTAACCCATCCAGTTGTAATGCTTGTCCCGGACTCTTCAAATAATCAAACATAATCTGAAAAACAGGGGGATGACTCAGAGAACGCAGGGGTTGTACCACATTGACAATCTCATCAAACGGCAAATCAGCATTTTCATATGCATCAAGCAATATATCGCGCGCTTGAACCAATAGATCACTGAAACTTATCCCTTCGTTAAAGCGAAAACGCAACGGTAATAAATTGATAAAAAAGCCAAGGCGGACATGTTCATCAATATTGTGACGATTCGCAAATGGACTGCCAATAACGATGTCGTCATCATGTGAATAACGATTCAGCAATACTGCAAAAGCGGAAATTGCCACCATATAAGGTGTCAATCCATAACGTTGGCAGATTTTAGAAATACGTCCAACGAGAGATAAAGGAAGTGACTTCTGATATACCGCGCCCCGTCCCCGTTGTTCTAATAGCCGTGGTCGATCGGTGGGTAATTTATGTAGTTCAGGCAATTCCGCCAGCTGTTTTCCCCAATAATCGCGTAAGCGTTGCCGACGAGCGCTATTCGTATGAATATCTATTACAGAGTCACTGGCATGCGGGTAGGTAATTGTCGCCAACTTAGGCTGTTGGCCTACTTTATACTGGTTATAGGCATGGCTAAAATCATTAAGAAAAACGTGAGTCGACCAATCATCAAATACGATATGGTGAAGTGTAAATATCAACTGATGATCGTTCTCTTGCCGGCGAAGCAGTAAATAACGAAAAGGCAAATCGTTATTGAGATTAAAACAATATCTGGCTTCGTTATCACAGATAGACTGTACTTTGGTTTCGCGTTCCTCCGGGGAATAATCGCTGAGATCACTGATACGTAATTCAGGCCACTGCGGATTCAATGCTATCTGCAATTCTCCATTGAGAACATGAAATTGTGAACGCAACACCGGATGGCGCTCAATCATAAAAATAATAGCTTGTTCAAGCGCTTCCTTATTTAACAAACCATGCAAACGTAACGAAAATGGTACGTTATATAATGCTAAGTCCATATTTCCTTGGCTGATGAACCATAGCCTGCGTTGAGCAGGCGTTGGCAATAAGAATGGAACATTCGATAAGGTGTTTGAATAATTACTCACAAAATTTTTCCTAAGATAAAAAGATTTTTGCAGCTTAGTGATTGCCGTAACAACTATCATTTCTGGCACTCCTGGCACTCCTGGCACTCCTGGCACTCCTGGCACTCCTGGCACTCCTGGTTGTCAGCTACTTTCATGGCAAAAGAGCTATTGGGAACGCCTATCACTCTGTTCTAGCGGGGTGAAATCAATCAGAATGATAGTGCGAACGCCAACGCTGGCATTTTCATCGCAAGTTACGGGATTGATATAATGACAAATCGCTGCATCATCGATGATGTAGCTATCAAGGGGATCATTAAGGAGAAAACGAGTTATCTCATGAGCAGGGACTTCTTCAAGCTGGCAATTTGCATAAGAAGGCGGTGCGATATGTGTTGCACCGCCTTCGACATTATAACGTTCAATCAAATGTACAGCGGTGAACGGCTGACCGTCACGATGAAAACAGTTAGGCGTAATTTTTGCCGGTTTACCCGGTAGTGCCTGCATTCGGATTAGATGCACCCCACACAGCAAACGGGAATAATGCTCTGCCATGCCGGTTAGACTCAGATCGTGCCAAATGAGTTTATTAAGTAGCCCTTTATTAAGTATCTCATCAGACATGCGCAGGAATTTGCGTACTACACCACCAAATTCAGGTTGATATTCACTTCCCTGATGATAATCAATCTCTATGCTATCATCGGGCTGCGGATAACCTGTTTTCCAATGAATAGTTTCTGTTTCACGGCTCCATACTCCTTCACAATAACTGCGGTGACGACCATCTTCACCAAATCGATCTAACGGCAGTGACTTCGATAATTCACACAGAGAGATAAGATCGATTTTTTCACTGTCAGAAAGGTCAAGATCGGTGGCATTGAAAGTGGCAAACCCTTGTTGCTGCAAGCTGTTGTGGATATGTGCGGTAGTAAGACGGTAACTATTTGGTGCGTTAATAAATATATTCCAGCCCATTGTAATATCTCTTTATTAGGGTGAACTACAATGACATCGTATTAAATTAATTACGATATCTTAGGAAAAACCAGTTAATACTAATTAACTCAAAAAATTATTTAGTTATATTTAATGATTTTAAAAAACACCTATAAATAAGAATATCTCGATTTTGCATAGTCAGTGCAACAACATTGCCATGCTTTTTGTCGATCTACAAAATCAATCAATCAATTTCTGACAAGTCAGATAGTAAAGAATATTGCTAGATAAATGAGAGAGATAATTTTAAATCAATAGGCCATTAGACCATTAGACCATTAGACAAATCTACTATAGTATAACAACCGTTTTTTGAGTGAATTAATCACCTCAATAGCATTGCCTTTCTTGCTGGGTGAAACAATCGCATCCTCCGACAATACTTTGACATCCATCTTTCCTTTATCATCCCTGGCTAGCAGCGCATAAGGATTAGTAAAGTCAATTTTTTTATCTAAATTCTTCACTGATCATTTCATGACTAAAAAATTCTAATCCATTATTAAACATCATTATTTTAACCCTTTTTTAATGAGTGAAACGCCTTTACTGTAACTTCCGCCAATCATATAAACAGCCTAACAATAAAAATATTTTCACTAAAATTTAATTAGAAAATAGATCGCAGAGTATACAATGTCAACTTGGGGTTTTATTTTTTATTTGGCAAAGAAATTTTACATATAAAGAGGCATCAGAATATTAAATTTAATTGATTTTAAATCTAGTATATTATCAACCGCTTTTATTGATTCGGCCAAAATTGCCGTTTGTCACAACCTCTATATACCCAATGGATTTCAAGATGCATCGCGGCGGCAAGGGAACGAATCCCCGGGAGCATAGATAACGATGTGACCGGGGTGAGTGAGTGCAGCCAACAAAGAGGCAACTTGAAAGATGACGGGTATATTCCCCGTCATAGAGTATTTGAGAGAGTTGCGCAGCGAGGAAAAACGAGTATGGGCTGGTTTTTATGACTTTTTAAACGAAACCGAGGTTAATTAAGACAAAGTGCCGGAAAAAAAACAGCACTTTGTCAATGAGTTGAAGAAAATCCGTAGAGCGGGTTTTCTTCCTTAAAGGTAGAAAGCTATGCGCTTACCTGTTGGAAGACGGCCAATTCTGCTTGTGAAATTTTTAGCTCATCACGCAGTTGGCTAAGGGCGAGCTGGATACTGGCTTCTTCGACCCGTTCCGCGACTCGTGCCTGCATTTCAGGACTTTCTTTAGCCAACAGTTCTCTGTAAGTAGCCATGATTATTTCTCCAGTTTCGCAAGATGTTTACGGTACTCGGAATCAGCCAGCTGAGTCATATTCCTTCATAGAAGCGTTTCTCATTTAATTCCGTTGTGGATAGTTGGAGACATTGCTCGTCTTGGTCCTGCACACCCATTAGTTTGCAATTAGAAAAGAAATTTAAATCTGGCGCGTGCGCCGTAGCGTCGGTCATTATTACTGTTGGCAATTTTGTTGTTGGCATTTGCCTCCAGCATAGAGACGTAGGCGCCAAGATAGAGATTAAAGTTTTTCATATTCATAATATTAGGAATCTGATATGACATATGGATGGTATTTATATCGTATTTACCCGGTTCATTGAATGGGTGATTAATATATGCGGTTGTATCGTCAGTATTGAACGTTTTGATATTGTTATGGGCATAGATATAACCCAGTTCGAAACGATGCCACATCACATTAATGCCGGTAGTGAAATTATGTTCATCTGAGGCATCCAGATAGGCGGTATTCAGGTTAGCAACAATGCCATCATCAGGATCGGCCTCCAGACCGTTCCAACTTAATGTCATGCCGTAACCATTGCGTCTGGATTGATCGACCCATTGCCCTTGATTATTCTGGTAGCCATAGGCGTTATTGACGACATTACTCTCCATCGCTATGGCTGCACTAAATTGATCTTTTTTCCAGGCTGCTACCGGGCGCAAATAGGCGACATTTTTTTTATTTTCCAGTGTGTTGCCGTGGTAAGTGTTATCTCGGAATAGTGAAGTGCCATCTTCAAGTAGGGTATTGAGTTCGAAATACCAGTTACCTGCGTATTTGCTCAGCATCAAGTTACCACCGCTGTTACTGCGGCCACGTCCTTCTTTCATCATGTAGATATAGCCGAAACCGTCGGCATACAAATCATTGGCGGTATTACCAGAATACTGAATAAAAGTATCTTGGTTGAGTGGGAACATATCGTAAGCTTCAAAACGCCCGATTTTTACCTGCCAGTTTTTCTCATTGCCGAAAAAGAAAGCGGCGTCGTCAAGATTCATTTTGCCAGTCATGTCTGCTAATGGTTGCACTCTAAAGCCGGCAAAGTTGTTGTTTTGATCACGGCGGTAACCGTCCAGTCCGATCAAAATGCGGCCATTAACATTCCAACGCTCTTTGTCGCCAGGTTTCCAGTCTTTATTATCGCTGGTTTTAAGTGAAGTAAGCTGACCGGTTCGGCTGGCGCTATCGAGATTGAATTCTACATCGCCGTATAATTTTAGATCGCCAAAATCATTCAATTTCAAGTTGTTGGTTGATGAAGCACTGTTTTCCAGCGGAGTGGTGCTTTGTGCTATTTGTATGGTCTGTTGTTTGGTTTCGATAGCGTGCTGTTCTAGTTGCTGCGCGCGTTGCTCGGCGGCAGTGGCTCGTGCTTCAGCTTGGGCAGCCCGCTGTTCTGCTTGTTGCAGTCGCTGCTCCAGTGCATCCAGGCGTGCTTCGATGCTATTGGTGGGTGAAGCGAGGGCAGAGGCTGAAAATATTAATCCTGGTGTGACAATCAGATAGTGAAGGTTTTTCATGATATGCTACCCTTTTGGGATATGAGTTATTATATCGTAGTTAAATTATCAAGCTGGTTTTTGGGCTAAAAGATAATTGAGTTGATTAGCAGATCGCAATCAACTCTACTCACCAGATAAAGCTATTGTGATCGAATACTCAAATTCGGTATGAAAGATAAGTAACGGTGGAATGGATTTCCACCACCGGGGTGGTCAGGGTTGCGTTTTCAAGATCAACAGGAATGATTGGCATGGTACGAAAGTGTTGGAATTGTTTGTCAATGTTAAACAAAGGGGGCTGTCAAAGTTGTTGTTATTTGAAATGAGAAAGAGTATCTGAAGTAGAAATAATTGCATGAATTAATCATCTTTCGAAGTATGAAAATGACGCATTTAATTCTATTATTTATAGAGATAAATTCATTAAAATCAATCTGTTGGGAATTATATTTTATCTTATCATTTTTTTAATTTACTATTTAAATGATTGGTAATATATTCAAAAGGTTATGAAATATATTTTTATATGTTGATATCCTACTAATTGCATTATAATATCAGCGTTGTTTGGGATGATAACTTCATAATAATCATATAGTTAAATTTTTTGCTACCCTTTTTGTGATCATTCCCGCATTACTACAGTTTTTTTTATGATAAAACATAAGAGATAATAAGCTAAATTTTTATAAAATATCAGGATTGATGCTGGATGACGTCGTCAATTCAGCTATATCTATTGTTTGATATGAGGAGGTCATTATTGATATTCATCACAAAACATAATGAATTCTAATGTGAGCATAAAGGCTCAAGTTCGATTGATATAATACGTGTTATTATTTAGGCTATGTCTTGGTTAAACATAAAAATACCTAATGAAGAGCTTGTCGAAAAAATCTGATTATCAAAATAATTTAGCAAAGTAATGAATTATTCCTATGTCTTATCATTGCAGGACTCAAAGATATAGGTAACAACCTGTTTTTTAATTGTATTGTGATTATATTGTATTGTAATCATGTAAATGCTGGTGCTTGTTGGCCCTACTCTATAACGAATGGCTGTTGTTCATCGGTTGGAGTTTTTTAAATGGTGTCACATTATGTTCAGGACAATGCTAAAAATTTAGGGAATACCATGACAGCCGAAGCCATTTATGGTTATGGAGATAATTTTTCCCTCCATGTTAGGTGCATATACACTATGGATTTCAAGATGCATCGTGACGGCAAGGGAGCGAATCCCCGGGAGCATAGGTAACTATGTGACCGGGGTGAGCGAGTGCAGCCAACAAAGAGGCAACTTGAAAGATGACGGGTATAAACGTAATTAAAAATTGTGACCGTATACCTCTATCTTTTGCAATTCGTGTAGGCAATAGCCCTACATTCACTTCTTATATCGGGATCTATAGTCTCTCAAGTAATCATGAACGGGACTACCCCGTATTCGCTTTTTTATCAAGCATTAAGCGCAATAACGACAACTACCACGTTAACTATTTGTGAGGAAAAAGAGAGTGATAGACGTACAGATCAATGAAGTACCTCTTAAGGAACACAGCCCTTCAATTAATGATTGTTTGGATGAGCAAAAGTTACTTTATGACATGCTGCTGTCACGGGAATTTGATAATCGTAGTGCGATAGTCACACGACAAGGTCGAGCTTGGTTCCATGTGTCGGCTGCTGGACATGAAGGGTTGGCTGTGTTGCCTCAGCTTATGGAAAAGAATGATGTACTGGTTCCTTACTATCGTGATCGGGCATTAGTATTAGCGCGTGGTATGTCTATTGTTGAAATGACAAGGGAACTTATGGGTAAGGCCACTTCTCACTCGGCCGGCCGAACCATGTCGAATCATTTCTGCTCCAAAGAGCATAATATCTTCTCGGTAGTCAGCTTGACCGGAACCCAATGTATTCCCGCGGCTGGAGCCGCCTGGGCAAGCGTGTTGGACAATAAAAATGGGCTTGTCGTGTGTGGTGTCGGCGATGCGGCGACCCGGCAGGGAGAATTTTATGAAGCGGTCAGCTTTGCAGTTGAAAGGCGTTTGCCGGTAGTCTTTGTGGTTTCCGATAATAAATTGGGTATTAGTACCTCAACGGAGAAGATGGCTCCGTATCGGTTGGGAATATTTAACGAGTGTTTGATTCGCCGCGTTGATGCCCGCAAACCGGAAACTTTGTTTCCTGTTGCACAGGAGGTATTCAATAAGGCGAGATTTGAGCGGACTCCTTGCATATTGGTTTGTCGTATGGATCGGTTAGATTCTCATTCCAATTCAGATTCTCACAAACTGTACCGTACCCCGGATGAGCTGGAGGTGCTACAGGACCCTATTGAAAATTATGTCGCTTATTTAAAGGAAAAAGGAGCGATTACCGAGCAAGCTCTGGCTGAACAAAAAGAGCGCATTAAAGCGGATGTCGCGGAAATATTTGAGCGTGTTTACCACGAAGAAGAGCCTGATCCTGCAAGTGTCAGTACCTATTTATGCAATCGTGAAGGAACGCCTACCGTACATGTTGAGATGGAAGCCGAAGAGACACAGGTCAAAGCGGTAAATCAGGTTTTGGACGAGGCATTGAGTCAGCATCCGAATGTGCTGTTATTTGGTGAGGATATTGAAGATCCTAAAGGTGGTGTTTTTGGTTTCACCCGTGGTTTATCCACTCGCTATCCTGATCGTGTTATTAATGCTCCCCTTTCAGAAGCCACGATTATTGGCTCGTCTGTTGGATTGTCCGCCTGTGGTTGGCGTCCGATTGTTGAACTGCAATTTATTGACTTTGTTGGGCTAGGTCTCAATCAATTACAATCACAACTTGGCACTTTAAGTTGGAGAACGGTAGGAAAATGGCGTTGCCCGGTGGTGATATATGCTCCTTATGGCGCTTATCTCCCTGGTGGTGGTATATGGCACAGCCAAAGCTCGGACGGTATCCTGGCGCATATTCCCGGTATTAACGTTCTTGTTCCAACGACACCGGCTGATACCGTCGCGTTGTTCCGTACCGCGTTAAGTCTGGACATGCCGAGTCTGATCCTGATCCCTAAACACCTTATGAGAGAGCGCCATGAGCGTCGGTTAGTGAGTCCAGTGTCGCTTGGGCAGGCAAATATTGTCAGGGCAGGAAAGGATATTACACTGGTTGCTTGGGGAAATACGATTCAGCTTGCGACTATGGCGGCTCTTCAGGCGGAAAAAGACAATATTGACATTGAAGTGATTGAATTACGTAGTCTGGTACCTTGGGATAAACAACGGATTGCGGAATCTTTACGCAAAACCGGGCGGCTTATCGTTGTACAGGAGGATACCCGGACGGCCAGTGTTGGTGCATCCATTATTGCTGATATTTTGGATGAGAATGACAATT
Organism: Photorhabdus sp. RM96S; assembly: GCF_042879335.1. Taxonomy (NCBI): domain Bacteria; kingdom Pseudomonadati; phylum Pseudomonadota; class Gammaproteobacteria; order Enterobacterales; family Morganellaceae; genus Photorhabdus; species Photorhabdus sp. RM96S. Next base: position 208,981 of record NZ_JBHFKT010000003.1, read on the forward strand.
TCTTCTCTTTATTGGCACCTCCGCGTTTGGTGACGCGTGAAGATATTCATATTCCTTTTAATCCTTGTTTAGAGAAAGCTGTTTTACCCGGTACGGATGACATTTTGGCCTCCGTCTATGCGGTAATGAGCTAAGGAGAACTTATGGCACAGTTGCTTATTCCCCCGATGGGAGAAGGAACCACTGAAGTCGTCATCATCCAGTTACTTAAGCAGGTGGGGGATCATGTCAAGCGTGATGAACCTGTTTATGAAATGGAGACGGATAAGGCCGCCTTTACTATTGAGTCTGATGTTGAGGGGATCTTGGAAAAATGGTTGGCGGCGGAAAATGATATTATCCCTGTTGGATCGCCTATTGCAGTCATCAGAGCTGTTGGCGAGATAGCAGAGCCTTCCCCTGTCAGTGAAGAGTTAACGCCTCCGCCGGAGAAAATGGAGAGAGTGGCGGAGGAGGTAGAAAAAATAGAGAAAGTGGAGGCGGCTCCTGAAGTATCTGCTCCTCCTGCGCGTATTCCGCCAAAAACCCGTCAGTACGCACAAGAACACCAAATTGAGCCGCACATTCTTAGCCAACTGGCGGAAAAACATGGGACATTATTGCCTGGTCATATAGATGATTACCTCCAGCAATACCGTGAAATTAAGATATCAGAAGAAACCAGGCCGTCAGAAAAGAGCAATGCAGAAAATGACAATGTGGGTTTTCTGTCCAGAGATCAGCAGCGTCTTAATCGGGCAATACGGTTAAATAGTGCTGCGGTACAACCTTGTTGGGCAGCTAAACCACTACCGATTGAGCTTGTTGATAACGCCATTCATCATTTAACGGAAACCTCCGGGCAACAGGCGTGGATAACGCCATTTCAGGTCATCACTTATGCGATTTCTCAGGCATTGAAAAAATTCCCGATGTTGCGTTCGAGACCGCTTGATCAAGAGCGTTATCACACTTATACGGATATCAACCTGGGTATTGCTTTTCTGGATGAAAAAGGCGATTTGAGTTCGTTAAAAGTACCGGGAACGCAGACCATGAGCTTTTTTGAGTTCAGGCAACACTTGAATGGTGTACTTGATCCCGATGCGGAAAAACTGCCCGTTGATATTGATGTTCCTATGATGATCTCATATACCGGCAACGATGGTGCTACCTTTGCTGTACCTCTTATTGTGCCACCATCTCAGTCAACATTGTTCATCGGTGCGCCTCACAACAAAGAGATGAACCTCGTTCTGGCATTTAATCACTATCTGCTCAATGGGGTAGAGGCGTCTGAATTTATTACCGAGATTATTGTTCAGGTTCGTGTTCTGTCTGGGCCACGATCTACCGTGCATCAGATAGAAGGTAAATCAGGTAAATCGGTTTCCGGGCAATTACGCACGCTGTTGGCGGATTTCCTGAATTGGGACGAAGATTTTACTGAATCAATGATGCAGCGCACTTGGGCTGATTTGGGCATTGATTCGCTCAAGGCAGTAAAACTTGCAGAGTTGATGTCGGCGCATTTTCGTCGAAAATTATCGCCGACGCTGTTCTGGCGTTATAGCTCGCCGCATCGATTGATTGAATATCTTGACACTGCCAAAACTGAACTGACTGAGAATAAACATTCCTTAGATGACTTTATTAATGCGATGCGTAGTCTTGATGGCGAAGCAGCATTAAGGTTACAGCGCCTCATAGAAGGAGGAAAGCATGGATAATCTGTATCACATATATCATTCGCTTAGTCCGAATGAACAACGGATAGCTAAATCTGCCTTGTTGGAGCATTTAAGTTCCATTACTCCCTCAGTAAGTAGTGCGGGTGATACGAAACAGATGCCTATTGCTATTGTGGGCATGGCTTTCCGACTTCCTGGGGCGGAAGATTCTCCAGAGCAGATGTGGGAGATCTTAAGATCTGGACGCAGTGTGATAGAAGAGATGCCAGAGCAGCGGTTTGCATCAGGAAAACCTTACGTCATTCCGTTACCTAAAAAAGCCCTGAAAGCGGGGTTACTCGATAGTATTGATGGTTTTGATGCGCCATTCTTTGGTATTTCTCCGCGAGTTGCGGCCATGATGGATCCGCAACAGAGAATGCTATTAGAGCTGACCTGGCAAGCGATCGAAGATAGCGGCGCCAATCCGCTTGGCTATTCAGGATCAAAGACGGGTGTTTTTATTGGTTCGTGCAGTAATGATTATCGTGAACTTGTTGCGGCCGATATGGCGATGGCAAATGCTTATGCAACGACAGGGACACTGAATTGCCTTCTGGCTAACAGATTGTCATTTTATTACAACTTTATTGGCCCAAGTTTGCAAATTGATACTGCGTGTTCAAGTGGATTGACGGCACTGACTCAAGCGGTGAATTCATTGCGTTCGGGGGAATGCCAACAGGCGATAGTTGGCAGCGTTAACCTATTGAGCAACACATTCAACATGGCTGCTTATTACCGGTCGGGAATGTTATCTAAAGATGGCTGTTGTAGGGTTTTTGACGCGGATGCTAATGGTTTTGTCCGTGGTGAAGGGGCTGTCTGTCTATTCTTGAAAACGCAAAAACAGGCCTTAGAGGATCGGGATCCGATTTATGGATACGTTCGAGCATCGGCGGTCAATCATGGTGGACGTGCTAATTCATTGACTTCGCCTAACCCTGAGCAGCAAATTGCGTTGGTTAAAGATTGCTTGCTACAGGCTGGAATTTCTGCGGAACAAATCAGTTACCTTGAAGCACATGGAACGGGAACCTCGTTGGGTGATCCTATAGAATTTAATGCGCTTAATGAGGTCTTTAATCATGATGAATCAGGAGAAGCGCTACAACCTTGCTATATTGGTTCAGTAAAAGCCAACATTGGGCATTTAGAAGGCGCTGCGGGGTTAGCTGGCATCGTTAAAGTTTTATTAATGTTGCAGCATAAATCTATTGTACCTAGCGCCGCGTTTCAGCGTTTGAATCCTGAAATTGACAGTGTGGATTCACGTTTACAACTGGCTACAGAGGAAAATTCTTGGCGAGTGGGGGCAGGGCAAAAGCGTTTCGCTGGACTCAGCTCTTTTGGATTGGGGGGCAGCAATTCTCATGTCATTTTAGAGGAGGCGCCAACTCAAGCGCAGCAACAGATTAAAGCCAATTTGGAGGGGTATTATTATCCCATTTCGGCTAATAGCCTGGTATCGTTACAAAAAATGGTGACTATGCTAGGGGATTTTATCGAGAACGATGAAAGCATTGAACTGCCAGCGGTTAGCTGGACATTACAGTTTGGTAGGGCAGCGTTATCCTATCGGGCACTGTTTGTTGCAACATCACGGCAGGATCTTTTGAAGCAGTTACGGGATTTTGCTTCGTCTACTTCAACGAAAGAAGATCAATGGCTACATATGGCAGAAGACGACTCTCGATTTTTATGGTTACGAGGTCAGGATATAGATTGGCGTACTTGCTGGCCTTCCGGGCAGAAACCGCTGCGTATTCGATTGCCCAAATATGCTTTTGAACATCGGCGTTACTGGTTACCTCACAATGAATCCGTGGTTGCAAAACAGTAGGCAGTGAAGCGAGACAGGAAAACCAGAGAGCATGGTGGAAACCCCACAATCTCTTACGAGATTGTGGGGTGTCTTTTGTTTGTCTTATGTTTTCGTTTGTATTGAAAGAAGGTCCTCGGCGGATTTGGCTAACCTAATTTTGGGATAATATCATTTTAAACTGGGGTTATCTTTACAAAGATATTTAAAATGAGCGTTTTACAGTGATTGTTGTCACAAAGTGAATATTTGTAAAATACTACTATGGAATTACATATTTCTGTTTGATATATTGTTAATAACCAGTTAGTTTATTTGTCTATATAATTTTGTGATGATTAAATTTTACTGGGAAATATTATTTACTTGATAGAGAGATAGTATTATTTCAATTAATAAAGAGAGATGATAGTTACTTTAAAATTTTATTTATAGAGATAAAAGGAAGGTAATATGGAATTTATTAAAAATAGATTTTGTCACTGGAATGGTGAACATCTCGTTGTCGATACAATGGCTAGAAGTCATAAAATGGTTAACAGTATGGGAACGGGTGAGGGATTAGTTTCGTTTGATGGCTTTGGTGCTGATCTAATTCGTTTCAGTAAAAATGAAGGGATGCAGAATCATACTCACTTAGGGCATCATATCTTATTTGTACTCTCAGGAACGGGTTATGTTATTTATGCTGGTGAAAAGCATGAAATAGAGCCTGGAGTTTGTTATTTTGTGAATGGACAAATAGATCACGCGATTAAAGCAACTAGCGATTTGGTCATGGTTGTTGTCGGTAATAATCATTGTGCGGTTGATTCGCAAGATAGGACGACGCTGGTGCCATATAGAGAGGGAACCCCAGAAGAATTAAAGGTTTAACTTGGGATAAATTGAATTAAACATGTGCTAGTGCTTGGTGAATTGCGAAAATGCCATGATATTCTGCCAGAGATAAAGTATCTAACATTATATTCATGAAGATAATTATAAATCAGGAGAAGTAATTGGAGTGATAAAAGGATGATATAAGATTTTTTCAATCAATATATATGATCATCTCATGAAGGGGATCAGGTACTAGCCGATGAAACATTAGATTTACTGTAAATAAAATGGAGAAATATATTAGAGATAATATTCTATTGTAATAATAAAGGTGGGAAGGACTATTGAAATTATTTAAATATAATATTTAAATTGGAAAATAATTTAAATGGGTGGTGATAATGCATTTCTGAATGGAAATTAACTTAAATAACCTGAGTTCTGGTTAAGCCGTTACTAACATATCCATTTCTAAGCAGGAAATATTCAGTGATTTTGTTCTCTTTGAGACAATAAGCTATCTGTCCCCTAATACATTTAACATTAATCCTTGCACACTACAGTGTCGTGAATGTTCTATTTGAGAAATATTGGGTATCTGTATTTAGGGATTGATGAACCAACTAAAGGATTCCCTTTCTCGATATTTATATCTCGTATTTCATGATTGAGTAGTGTCAATCTTAGTGCTACTGTAAATGGTATTACGTGATTGGTGAATCATTGTTTCTCAGGCCATTACAAATGCCAACTATCAGTGAGTTTTTTGGCATCCTGATCCGGATGTACTACGACGACCATAATCCGCTTCATTTCCATGCTTATTTCCATGCTTACTACGGTGAACATGAGGCTATTATCTCAATTGAAACCTTGAGACCTTGGAAGTCATGGAAGGCTCATTGCCCAAACGAGCAAGGGCTCTGGTCATCGAATGGGCGGTTGAGCACAGGCAGGATCTGCTGAATGACTGGCAACTGGCTGAGCAGCATCAGCCTCTCAACAAGATTGAACCGCTGGAGTGATTATCATGCGCAGAGTAACGAAAGTGGAAATAAAGCCAGAATACACCCTGGCGGTGACGTTCGATGATGGCACCTATGGAGAGGTGTGCATCGCGGATCGGTTGTTCGGACCCATGTTCGAGCCACTGAAAGAGCAGAAATTCTTTGCCCAAGCGCGTGTTGATGAGTGTGGCGCAGTGTGCTGGCCGAATAATGCTGATCTGGCACCCGACGCACTCTACAAAAAGCTTAAATCCCACTTAAGGGGTAATATATGACTGAACTGTTTGCATTGCTTGCGTTTTTTGGCGTGTATGGAACGAAAACCTAGTTAAACACGGATAGCGGTTTATTGATCATTATCCCACTATCCGCTGAATCTCTGTTTACCACAAATCTCGATAATCAAAAGAGATTTGATAATCATAAGCTGATAAATCAATTTGATGCCTGAAATGGGGCTGTAGAATACTCACCCATTTAGATTCCACATCAAAGCCGCCGTTATTTATATTATCTTCTGTTGATATGCCTAATCCACTAACCATAACATCAGCATTATCTTCAAAATCTTTAGAATATTCACATCCTTCCCCTAATTCTGTTTGTTTATCAAACCATTCCAATCTTAATTTTAATCCCATTATATACCTCACAAATATTGTTTAATGTTTCGCCCTTTGATAGCAGGTTTTAGCTCTTTTCCAGTCTTATAATCTATAGAGCAAAGGTGCTCACCATCACTTACTCGGTAAACTTCCAATTCACCATGCTGAGAGTCCCATTCATAAATTCTTCGGCCTTTACTATCTACCCATCTATCCCGTTTACCACCCCCATTTTGTTTTGGAGTTTTTTTCTTAGCTGACCGTAACCCAGAAACCCCAGTAATTTCCTCTGTTTTTGGGCAGGATAATAATTGTGTCCATCTTGTGGCAATCCACTTCTAGGCTTACTCAAATACACATACACCGGTGGCATATTAGGGATGGGGAGTATCAGAATATAATCCCGAAAATCCTTCTCTTCCGGCATTGGCAACGATTCAATATCGCTGCCGACTTTATCCGGGATCGGTAACACGGTTATCTGCGATGGAATAAACGGCTGTTCCTCATTCCCGGTATGGGGTGGAACTTTGAATTCCTGCTCGTTTGGTGTCCATAAAATTGTTGGCTGGTATTCTCCCGGTTCCCAGAACTCATAATCACCGGTGACCGGATTCCGTTTCATCATAAGATCGAATTTTTTGCTTTTAGCTCTGATGCTAAGTGGATAACAGTTTGATTAGTTGTATTGAACCACTTACTGTTATTGAACTTGATCCCGCAAATACCCGGTCAAATTTCTCATTGTTCCAGCCATCGGATTTTTTCTCTTTTGTCATGCTAACCGCCATTTGATTCCATATTTTCTGATTGATAGCGTTTGAAAATCTGACAAGGAAAGCCGTGGCTGAAGATAGCGATCTTGAGAAAACAGAAGAACCCACGTCCCATAAGCGGGAAAAAGCGCGAAAAGAGGGGCAGGTAGCCCGCTCCAGAGAACTGAGTTCTATCTTGATGTTGACCAGTGGTTTAAGTTTGCTCTGGATGAGCGGTCAGTCAATGACGCATGAATTGTCGTTGATGGTGTTTGAAGGGTTTAACTTTGATCACAGTATGGTCAGCAATGATAAGCAGATGGTTCAACAGATTGGTAGGTTGCTGCAACAGGCTGTTTTGGCCCTGCTGCCAGTTTTTGCTGGATTAGTGTTAGTTGCATTAAGTGCCCCGGCGCTATTGGGTGGATTAGTGTTCAGTACCAAATCCATCAAATTTGATCCGAAAAAATTGAACCCCATTTCTGGCCTGAAACGTATTTTTTCAATGAATGCGTTGGCGGAATTATTCAAAGCGCTACTTAAAGCGGGATTTGTCGGTATTGGTGCTGCTTTGTTCCTTTGGATGAACTGGCCTGCCATGTTACGGCTCATAGCTCAACCGCCACTGTTGGCACTGGATGATGCTATGCAAATGCTGATATTCGCCGGTTATGTGGTGGTTTTCATGTTGATACCGATGGTGGCTTTCGATGTTGTTTACCAGATATACAGCCATTTGAAAAAACTGAGAATGACCCGGCAGGAAATAAAGGATGAATTTAAAGAACAAGAGGGGGACCCACATGTTAAAGCGCGTATCCGTCAGCAACAACGGGCGGCTGCTCGTCAGCGTATGATGGCGGATGTACCGAAAGCGGATGTCATTGTTACCAACCCAACTCACTATGCTGTTGCTCTGAAATATGATGAAAAAGCGATGAGTGCGCCAAAAGTATTGGCGAAAGGGGCGGGGATTATTGCATTACGGATTAAAGAGATAGGTACAGAAAACCGCATTCCATTACTTGAGGCGCCGCCACTTGCCAGGGCACTTTATCGCCATAGTGAAGTTGGCGGGCAAATTCCCGCGACACTTTATGCGGCAGTCGCGGAAGTCCTTGCTTGGGTCTACCAATTGAAACGTTGGAAACGGGAAGGCGGCTTGAAGCCGAAGAAACCTGAAAATCTGCCAGTGCCGCCAGCACTGGATTTTGCTGGAGAAAATAATCGTCATGGCTAATCTGGCCTCTATACTTCGTTTACCGGGCAATATGAAAGGCTCGCAATGGCAAATGCTTGCCGGGCCGGTATTGATCCTCTTGATTTTGTCGATGATGGTATTGCCATTGCCGCCATTCATGCTCGATTTGCTGTTTACGTTTAACATAGCGCTATCAATCATGGTGTTGCTGGTGGCGATGTTTACCCGGCGTACGCTAGATTTTGCTGCATTTCCGACCATTTTGCTGTTTTCCACGTTATTGCGCTTATCTCTTAACGTAGCTTCAACCCGTATCATTTTGTTGGAAGGGCACACGGGTTCTGCGGCAGCGGGGCACGTTGTAGAGGCATTTGGTCATTTTCTGGTTGGTGGCAACTTCGCTATCGGTATTGTGGTATTTATCATCTTGGTATTGATTAACTTTATGGTCATTACTAAAGGTGCGGGGCGGATTGCCGAAGTGGGCGCCCGTTTTGTGTTGGATGGCATGCCAGGTAAACAGATGGCAATTGATGCCGATTTAAATGCCGGATTAATTGGTGAAGAAGAAGCGAAGAAACGCCGTACTGAGGTGACACAAGAATCGGATTTTTATGGTTCGATGGATGGTGCCAGTAAGTTTGTGCGTGGCGATGCGATTGCGGGATTGATGATCTTAGTTATCAACGTCGTTGGTGGCTTAATTGTTGGTGTGGCTCAACATGGTATGAGTTTGGGGGATGCGGGAGAAGCGTATACCCTGTTAACCATTGGTGATGGTTTGGTTGCACAGTTACCTGCTCTCATTATTTCTACTGCGGCGGGTGTTATTGTTACCCGTGTAGCAACGGATCAGGACGTTGGTCAGCAGATGGTGACTCAACTGTTCAACAATCCCAGAGTGATGATGTTGAGTGCGGGTGTTCTCGGATTGTTGGGCATGGTACCGGGAATGCCCAATTTTGTTTTCCTGTTATTTACCGCGGCATTGGCTGGTCTTGGCTGGTATCTATATTGCCGTACTGATGCGCCGGCAATAAATACAGAAAAACCAAAAATAGAAGAGCAGCAACAGACATCAGAAGCTTCATGGTCCGATGTTCAGCTTGAAGATCCTTTGGGTATGGAAGTGGGATATCGCCTGATCCCGATGGTTGATTTTCGGCAAAATGGTGAGTTATTGGGGAGAATCAGCGGAATTCGTAAGAAATTTGCCCAAGAGATGGGATACTTACCGCCGGTTGTTCATATCCGGGATAACCTTGAACTGGCCCCAGCGGGCTACCGTATTTTGATGAAAGGAGTGGAAATTGGTCGTGGTGAAGCGCATCCGGGGCGCTGGCTGGCGATTAATCCCGGTGGTGCAGTGGGGGAATTGCCAGGTGATATCACGAAAGATCCCGCTTTTGGCCTGTCTGCGGTTTGGATTGATGATAGCCTCAGAGAGCAAGCTCAGGTTCAGGGGTACACGGTGGTTGCCGCCAGTACGGTTGTTGCGACCCATATGAATCATCTGTTGACGCAATATGCCAATGAATTGTTTGGTCGTCAGGAAGCCCAGCAACTGTTTGAGCGAGTCAGCCAAGAGATGCCTAAACTGACGGAGGACTTTATTCCTGATGTTGTTAATCTGACAACCTTGCATAAGGTGCTTCAAAATCTGTTGTCCGAACAAGTGCCGATTCGAGACATGCGGACAATTATTGAAACCTTGGCTGAACATGCACCTGGACAAACTGATCCCTATGAATTGACATCTTTGGTTAGAATTGCGCTTGGTCGGGCAATTGCTCAACAGTGGTTCCCCGGAGCGCAGGAAATTCAGGTCATCGGATTGGATGCGGGCCTTGAGCGCTTGTTAATTCAGGCGTTACAAAATGGCGGTGGTTTGGAACCCGGATTGGCGGATAACTTGCAACGGCAAGCAACGGAAGCACTACAACGTCAGGAAATGTTGGGCGCGCCTCCGGTACTGTTGGTCAATCATGCATTACGCCCGCTGTTATCGCGTTTCTTGCGTAGGGCTTTGCCTCAATTAGTGGTTTTATCTAATCTTGAAATCAGTGATAACCGTCAAATTCGTATGACTGCGACCATTGGTGGTAATGGATAGCGAGTGACTTGCTCCCGCCGCTCAGTCATAGGTGACTCTGGCGGGGGCTGCTTAATTCTCTTTTCAGGGCTTAAATCTTGCCACATTAACCGTTTTATCCCTTGTTGATTGCGTTATTTTTATAGTTTTCTGCGTAAAATAACCTCGATAAAACACCGGAGTACGGGGTTTTAAATGGTTATGGCTGGGTAGATAAATGTAAAATCAGCGGAAGATAGTTTCAGATCTTTTACCTGCTTTAAAAAATCTTTAATCGCTTTTTTTATCTTTATTGATTAAAGTTTTTACCTGTTTTTACCTTATGCGTTTGTCCTTTTTTCCAGAGTTTAAAAACACGCTGACAGACAAAAAACGATTTCTCTTAACTGCTGTTTTATCACTTTCATATTCTGAATTATTTAATGTGGATAATTATAATTTTGGTGTTATTTAAGTGTGCGCGATATTTTCTTGATTATTAAAGTGAAATGTTTTTATTATGTGGCAATGAAATAGCTCGGTGTAAATACGTAACATTTATAAGTATCATTGATTATTATGTTTTTTCTAATAAAACTCTTGGTTGATTAAATTAAATCTAATTAAATAAATAGTTATTGCGATACCAATGGAATATTGTTTAAACGATATCTTTTTATGTGATATTTTTAAAAAAAAGTAATTAAAATTTTATTAAATGGCTGGCAAAAATTCACTTTTCTATAATGCTTAAATATAGCTGATTGTTTCAAACGAAAAACGAAAAACGAATAACGTAGTCAAGTTAAATATTAAATAAGTGTTATCGGGAGCGAGTTTTCCGAGGGCTGTATCAACTATACCAAGGTCTGACTTTATTAATGGGGGGGAACATTATGTCCACTGAACCGCCGCTACATCAGGAAGATATTGTCGTGATACATGTTGCCACACCCGATGATTTGGCAAAGTTTGCTGATCAATCACTCTTCTGGAATAAAGAAACTTATGAGCAGATGAAAACTGCGGAGGTATTGTTTACACCAGCAGGAGAGACTCCACTTGGTCTTGGAATTAAATATGTCGCTACGCCTGATGATTTGGCGAAGTTTGTCGATGAAGAAGGCTATTGGAATGAGAAAACCTACGAACAGATGGAGGTTAAGAGGGTGTTATTTATACCAGCAGAAAAAATACGCGGGGTGGGGATTAAACATGTTGCTACGCCCGACGATTTGGCGAAGTTTGCCGATGAAGAGCTCTTCTGGCGTAAGAAAGACTACGAGCAGCTAAAAGCCGCAGAGGTGCTGTTTGTACCAAGAGAAGGAATGCCTGGTTAGGGGGGATTGTTTATCCAGAAAGTAAAAGAATAGAACGGCGTGTAACAACGTTAATTTATTTGTCATTCTGCATTGGAGGTATTAATGGCTCACAACAAGATATTTACATCCAGAGAGAATAATTTGTTGGATAAAGAGGAAGTTAAATCCTGGTTTAAATTATATTCCATGCCGAAAAGTGAAAATTATACTCAATTGGTGCAAATCGCGGCGGAAGCTCGGCGTTTAGCCGGGCTGGACCCTGGTCAGATCGATAATAGTCCAGGCGCAGGATTGAACCGAGATCTGGATGAGGTGAATTTACTCTTGGTGAATCCCGGTGAAGGGGTGCATATCGGAGAAGACCGTGAAATTGCGGTTAATATTAATAAGGACAGCGGCTTACAGTTTATTAATGGCGAATTGGGATTACGCTCCGACTTTAAATTGTCGCTGGAATTATTTGAGAGTTTTACGGAGGAACAACAAAGAGAACTTTACCGTTGGCTGATTCATGCTGGGGAGATGGCAGCGAGTAAAGTGCAGTTGCCCGCGTTTGATTTGCCGGCTAACGGTAACAATAAAAACCTTGGCTCTGTTGTCAGTGTCAGCGGTGATGGGAAAACTATCGCGCTTAGTGGGGCAGAAGGAAAGGAACCTGTATATCTATTTTCTTATACCGATAACGGCTGGCGGCAGCAATTCGCTGATTACGTCAGTGGTTATGGCGGCAGAGCACTAAGCCTGAATCGAAACGGTAATGTTCTCGCGGTGGGTATTGATAATCGGAGCAGTGATGGTGGGCATGGTTCAGTGTTCGTTTATCACAGATTGGCAAATGGTGTGTGGGAGAAATCGGCCAAACTTTGGCTGAGTGAGGCGAACGTTCAGCAGCATTTCGGTTGTTCTGTGAGCCTGAGCGCAGACGGCACCCTATTAGCAGTAGGTGCTTATGGCTGGGGATCGGGTTCACTGGCTAATTGTGGTGCAGTGTATCTTTATCAGTATGACGGAAAGAAATGGTCACAGCTTGGTGAGCGTCTGACCTTAGCTTCTCCGGCACAGGGCGATATGTTTGGCGTCAAACTGAGCTTGAGTGCAGATGGTTCAACCTTAGCAGTGGCAGCAACGGGGCGTAACGGTAATAACGGTGAAGTGACGCTATTTCATCGTCACGGGGAATATTGGCAGCCGCAACCGCCACTCAGTTCGCAGACCTCTCCTTCACTCAAGAGCAGTGACAGCTTTGGTGCTAGTCTCAGCCTGAACGATAGCGGCGATATTTTGGCGGTGGGGTGTCCGGGAGAGAAGGGCAATGTTGGTGCGGTCTATTTGTACCAGCGTTACCGTAATGCATGGCAATCCATGGGGATACTGAGAGAAGCGGTGACTGCCGGGGAAAGGTTTGGCAGTGAGCTGTCTTTGAGTAGTGACGGTCAGATACTGGTGGTGTCAACACCTGTTGGTAAAGATAACACTGGTGTGCAAACCGGTGCAGGATGGTGGTTTAGTTATCAGGATGAACAATGGATTACGCAGGGCAGATTACTGGCAGTGGATGGGGAATTAAACCATAAATTTGGTGCCGGCATTTGTCTTAGCGGTGACGGCAATACGTTGGCGATTGGCGCCAGTGGCTGGAAGAGTGGAGAAGGGAAAGTTTACCTTTACGACTAGCTAAATGAGGAAAAAACGATGGCGAAAGAGATAACAGATGAAACGGTTAGCCAGCTTAGTGCTCACTTCGCCCCTGGCAAGATCCCGACTGAGGCGGCATTTTATTCACTGATTGATTGGGCCATATTGTGGCGACAGCTTTTTGGTTGGCGGGATAGTGATCAAACTTATCATCCGGGAGTTGGATTGCAGGTTATCGACAACCGTTTGGCGGTTAAGATTGGTGATGGCATCTCGTTGGAACCGAAAGGGCTTGCGTTAAAGCTACAGCTCGATGGGGGATTGATGTTAGATAAATCCGGGGTGCTGTCGGTGGATGGGACTGTAGCGGTTTCGGCCCAAGCTTTTAAATTGCTTCCTGAGGAGACGCAGAAACAAATTGCCAAGTTGTTATTGGATGCGGGCACAGGAGGTAGAAAACAGATGACAGATGACAGAGAACAGAAGACAGAGAATAGATGACGGTGACTGTCTAATATGGCTTTTGAGGAAATATTATGACTGATAAAGAAATTAGTTCTGTTGACTCATTGAAAGCGAGTTTTAAGTCCGGTGTTCCGCCCGCACCTGAAGCCTTTTTCCATTTGATTGATGAGGCATATAAGGCATATGAAATCATTGATGGCGGTAAGGGTGATGGCCCAGCCGCAGGGCTGAAACGAGATGATAAAGGAAAACTGGCTCTCAACACTCACCTTTCTGGCGGGTTAAACCTTGAACAGGGGGCTTTAGCCTTATCACTGAAACCAGAAGGTGGATTCTCTTTTGATGGAGGAAGGCGTCTGAGATTGGATGCCGATCGGCAGGTTCAGTTTGCGGATTTCTTCAGTTTATCGCGGTGGGAACGGATGGAGATCACGCAGTTGTTGGGTTTTAAACGTGCCATGATGGCGCGTATGGTTTCTCCTTCCCCTAAAGCGAATGAACATTTTGGCACTTCTGTGAGCCTGAACGCGGCGGGAGACTGCTTAGCGGTTGGGATGGATAATAAAGTCTGTGTGTATACGGGCCGGAAGGGTGAGTGGAATATAAACGCTCCCACTGTGTTTGAGGATGATCAAGATCAATCTCGTCGTTCTTTATGGGATGTCAGTTTGAATGCGGTAGGAGATTGCCTGGCGGTGGGATATTTAATTGATGTTATTCCAAAAGTGAAGGCTTGTGTGTATACGCGCACGAATGGCGTCTGGGATACCAAAAATCCCATTGTGTTTCCGCTGGAAGATCAACGTGGATACGCTGGTGGTCACAATGTCAGCTTGAGCGCCACAGGAGACTGTCTGGCGGTGGCGGGCGACGCTTGGTCCTACATATATACACGCACGAATGGGATTTGGGATAAAGAAAACCCCATTAAGTTCATGGCTGCTAAAGATCGTTCATCCAATTTTAATCGGATTTTTAGCCTAAATGCAGAGGGAGATCGTCTGGCGGTGGGGGTAGATTATGATGTCCCCACTAAGGGAAAGGTTTATCTGTATACGCGCACGAACGGGATCTGGGATACAGAGAGTCCCATTAAGTTTTCGGCTCCTGCAAGTGACGTAACGTATTTTGGCAGTGCTATCAAACTGAATGATGTAGGAAACCGTCTGGTCGTGGGGGCAGCTTCCCGGGTGTATGTGTACACCTGTCTAAATAATAAGTGGAATATGGAAACACCTATCGAGATTTTGGACCCTTCAGGCAATTTAGACAATTTAAATGGTTTTGGTAAGGCTGTCAGTTTGAATAGGTGGGAGACGAATTTGGCGGTTGGTGCAGTTTCAGCCGAGGTTGGTTCTGTGTCTGAAGCTGGTGCAGTCTATGTCTTTGAGAATGTCAAATGATGACCGTATAGAAGACAGAGAACAGAAGGCAGATGGCAGCGACTGTTTAATACAGCTTTCGAGGAAATTATGATGACTGATAAAGAAATTAGTACTGTGGACTCATTGAAAGCGAGTTTTAAATCTGGTGTGCGGCTCATGCCGGAAGCCTTTTCCCATTTGATTGATGAAGCATATAAAGCATATGAAATCATTGATGGCGCTCAGGGTGATGGCCCAACCGCGGGGCTGAAACGAGATAGCAAAGGAAAACTGACCCTCAACACTCAGCATTCTGGCGGGTTAAACCCTGAACAGGGAGCTTTGGCCTTATCACTGAAACCAGAAGGGGGACTCTCTTTTGATGGGGGAGGATATCTGAAATTGGATGCCGCTCGGCAGATTCAGTTTGCGGATTTTTTCAGTTTATCGCGGGGAGCACGGATGGAGATCACGCAGTTGTTGGGTTTGAAACGTACTCTGATAACGCGAATTGTTTCTCCTTCCCCCATAGAAGATGAGTACTTTGGTAGCTCTGTTAGTCTGAACGCGGCGGGAGACTGCTTAGCGGTTGGGTCGAATCGTAAAGTCTGTGTGTATACTCGTCGGAAGAGTGGTGAGTGGAATATAAGCAAGCCGATAGTGTTTGAGGATACTGAACCTGGATATGGTCTATCTTCATGGCGTGTTGGTCTGGATGCGGCGGGAGATTGTCTGGCGTTGGGAGAGATATGGCAAGAAGTGGTGCATGTATATACACGCACGAAGGGCGTTTGGGATACAAAGCATCCCATTGTGTTTCCGCGGGTTGCTGTAAAATTTGGTGAGAATGTCAGCTTGAACGCCGCAGGAGACTGTCTGGTGGCTGGGGGCCAATACTCCTCTCCGTTCCGTATGTTTATACGCACGAATGGGATCTGGGATACAAAAAACCCCATTCTGTTTCCGGCCCCTTCAGGTTCTTATGCGTTTGGCGCGATTGCCCACCTGAGTGCTGCGGGAAACCGTTTGGCGGTGTGTGATGATTACATTTCCGTGATTTATGTGTATACACGCACAAATGGGGTTTGGGATACAGAAAACCCCATTGAGTTCAGTCACCCTAAAGGTGGATCATCTAGTTTTAGCGGGGTTTTTAGCCTGAATGCAGAGGGAGATCGCTTGGCGGTGGGTACGAATTTTTATGGACTCTCTGATAGGGCGGTTTATCTGTATACGTGCACGAATGGGATCTGGGATAGAGAAAATCCCCTTAAGTTTTCGGTTCCTGCAAGTGACGTAAAGCATTTTGGCGGTTCTCTCGAACTGAATGACGCGGGAGATCGTCTGGCAGTGGGAACGTCTTCCAGGGTGTATGTATATACCTGTCTGAATAATAAGTGGAATATGGAAACACCGATGGAGATTTTGAACCCTTCAGACAATTTAAATGGTTTTGGTGGACCTGTTGGCCTGAATAAGGCGGGAACGAGTTTGGTTGTTGGGGCAACGTCAGAAGGTGTTGATTCTAAATCCAAAGCCGGTGCAGTTTATATCTTTGAGAATATCAATTGATGCCCATACAGAAAACAGGTGACGGTGACTGTCTAATACGGCTGGCTTTTGAGGAAATATGATGACTGATAAAGAAATTAGTACTGTTGACTCATTGAAAGCGAGTTTTAAGTCTGGTGTTCGGCTCATGCCGGAAGCCTTTTCCCATTTGATTGATGAGGCATATAAGGTATATGAAATCATTGATGGCGCTCAGGGTAATGGCCCAACCACAGGGCTGAAACGAGATGGCAAAGGAAAACTGACCCTCAACACGCGCCATTCTGGTGGGCTAAACCTCGAACAAGGCGCTTTGGCGCTATCACTGAAACCAGGAGGACTCTCTTTTGATGGGGGAGGATATCTGAAATTGGATGCCGATCGGCAGATTCAGTTTGCGGATTTTTTCAGTTTATCGCGGCGTGAGCGGATGGAGATCACGCAGGTGTTGGGTTTGAAACGCACCATGATAACGCGAATTGTTTCTCCCTTCCCCAAAGAGAAGGAGTACTTTGGTAGCTCTGTTAGTCTGAACGCGGCGGGAGATTGTTTAGCGGTTGGGATGATTAATAAAGTCTATGTATATACGCGCCGGAAGAGTGGTGAGTGGAATATAAGCAAGCCTATTGTGTTTGAGGCTTATGAAGATGAATATCATAGATCTTCATGGGATGTCTCTCTGGATGCGGCTGGCGATACCCTGGCGTTGGGAAACATGTTGCCGTATCCCACTTATAACCGAGGGCGGGTTTGTGTGTATACGCGCACGAAGGGCGTTTGGGATACAAAACATCCCGTTGTGTTTCTGATTATAGGTGAATACTTTGGTGTGAATGTCAGCTTGAGCGGAGCAGGAGACTGTTTGGTGGGTGGGGCCAGATACTACTCTCCGTTCCGTATATTTATGCGTCGGAATGGGATCTGGGATACAGAAAACCCCATTAAGCTTCCGCTCCCTCCTAATTTTTATGAGTTTGGCTGGATTGCCCACTTGAGTGCCGCGGGAAACTGTCTGGCGGTGCATTGTCACGATTCTTCTTCTGGTCCCACAATAAGCACGATTTTTGTGTATACACGCACAAATGGGATCTGGGATGGAGAAAACCCCATTAAGTTTAGTCACCCTGAAGGTGAATCATCTAGTTTTAGCCAGACTTTTAGCCTGAATGCAGAGGGAGATCGTCTGGTGGTGGGTACAGAGTTTTATAAATCCACAGATGGGGAGGTTTATCTGTATACGCGCACGAATGGGATCTGGGATAGAGAAAATCCCATTAAGTTTTCGGCCCCTGCAAGTGGCGTATATTTTGGTAGCTCCCTCGAACTGAATGATGCGGGAGATCGTCTGGCAGTAGGAGCGTCTTACAGGGTGTATCTGTATACCTGTCTGAATAATAAGTGGAATATGGAAACACCGATGGAGATTTTGAACCCTTCAAACAATTCAGACAATTTAAATGGTTTTGGTGGATCTGTCGGCCTGAATAAGGCGGGAACGAGTTTGGCAGTTGGTGCAACGATAGAGAATGTCGATTCTAAATCCAAAGCCGGTGCAGTTTATGTTTTTGAGAATGTTAAAATAATATCATAGTCACTCAGCTGAACATCCTCCTCGGCACTTCGCCCACAAACGTGGGCTATTACAGCGTAGCAGCACCCTATTCTTCGCGATGCATCTTGAAATCCATAGGGGATACCCTTGAGCCTGATGTGTAAGCCGCTGAAATTTCCGCCATACTCAGCGGATTCAATGTTGTTTGAAAAGATAGTCGATAATTTCCTGTTCAAATTCTAAGACATTACGTCGTTCCGCAAGGTAGCTTTTTAGTACGGTGAGTGAGCGTAGGCTTTCGCGTAGTTGGATTTCGTTTTCTATATGTTGCCGCAATTTTTTGCAGTGTTCGCGGAGGTTATTTTCTATTGCCTTCGATGTCTCACCTCCCAGTGTGCGCCAAATCATACCCGGTAACGAATCAGATTTTTTTAGCTGATTAAGCTCATCGGCCAATATGTCTATACGTGCTTTAAGCAATTTATTGATGTTGGATATATCCCGGCTATTAAAACTGAAAGTTGGATCAATGTACTTGTGGTACATGTCTATGATCGTCCAGACATCATTATCTTTCTTGGCTTTTGATAACTGTACCATCAACTGGTTTTTTTTCTTCTTCTCATCCAAATCTTGTTCACGATCCGGATGTAATACCTTGGCTATTTTTCTATACATTTGGCTCACTTCCTGCGATTTAAATAAAGAATCCAGTTTTTTCTGGTCTTCTTCCGCAGGGTCGAAGTCAATGGTCTCTTCTGCATCATATTCATCGTAGAAATGTTCTGATTCCCGTTGAAAATGTTGCTCTAAGGTGGCACGCATTTTTTCAGGACTTCTGATCATTTCAAGTAATTCTTCATCAGATATTTCTTCATTAAAATCAAAATATTCATCAAAAGTCTGCCGGATATCAGCCATCTGTTCTGGTGTCGGAATTTCCTCTTCTTTCAACGCATGAAGATTGGAAAAGTGATCGGTCAACTTATTGAGATCAAGGTTTTCGTTAAAGGGGTAAGTACATAACTCAGCAAGCTCTTCTTCTATCCAGAAAAATAATTCTCTCCGTTGGGTTTTCCCCAGCGATTTTTTATCGGCAAATGAAAGCAACCGTGCCGCTTTATCATATCTGGACTGCATATATTGATGTTCTACCGGTAAGATCTCCTGTTGAAAGCGCATGAACAATTCGTCTTGTTGCTGTTGTAGCTTGGCGATCTTCAACTGGTATTTTTCGATGGACTTCCAGTAAGTTTTGAATTGTTGCTGAGGCGTTTTTGGTATCTGTTGTCCGCTCGATTTTCTTTTTTTTAGTTGCTTGTGCATCAATGTATGGTTCCCAAGGTAGGTTAATGAAATGAAGGATGTTCTCGCTGTTAATTTTGATAATTACCCATTGTTGCTTATTCCTATTTTGCAATATATTTTCGTAACACGCAAAACATTATAGTTGTGCAATTGTTATATTGACTTACAAATGGTGATTTTTGCTAATCCGTTCTTCCCTGATTGCAACAACTGTTTCACAGTACATTGCGTTTCGTTTGAATTATTCATGCTTGAGGACTCCGTGAGCAGCGGCGAAGCTCGGTTTGAACGGGAAGGTGGTGCTGACAAATACTATCAAAACAATAAAAAGTAGCACTACCGCAATGGGCGGTAATGCACTGAATCAAACCTGAACTTTGTGGCCGGAAAGCATGCTGTAACGGGCAGCCTGGCCGTCTGAACCGTAAAGAGAGGGGCTATGATGACTTTTTAGGAAAGCAATGGCTTTACTATTTAAATCAAGATGCTGGGTTAACAACGAACCATTATGGGTGTTTAAATCACGAACCCGGATAATCGCTTTGCCGATCTGTTGCCATAATGTGGCCAGCAAAGGTTGCTTATCATAAGGCGCAATGATGTTTAATGCTTTGCTCAAATTAAGACGTTGCTGTTCTGAATGGCTAAGCGCGGACAACAGGAAAATTTTTCGTTCTGTTATCTGGTGCAAATCTCGCGCTTCAATAAAACCTTCGCGCAAAATACGTTGTTCTTCCGCCATAGTTTGGGTCAGCGAGGTCAAATAGGTCACTTGCTGTTTGAGTAGTTGTTGAAGTTCTTCCATAGCGGGTTTAATTATTTCTTATCGTATTGAAAGTTTTCGGCGGCTTCTTTGAGCAGAGCGTCTGCTATTTTACCGCTGTTCATTTTTAAGGTTCCGTGAGCAATAGCTTCTTTCAACTTTTGCACCTTTTGGATATTGATATCCTGGCTGCTTGGTTGAACCAGTTTTGTTTGTGCTTCGCTCAGTTTCACTTGTGCATCGCTGCTTTGTAAGGTAACGCCGGCGGTTTTTCGGGTGCTCTGGGCGCTTTCATTAGTAGGTCGCTGTTGAACAGCAGCGATAGCTAATAAGGGGTGAGTGCGTTCGATACTCATAATCATTATCCTTTATGGCCAGGCATAGGTTCACCTATGGATCGGAGCAGGTTACATGCCATTTGCATACCTGCAAATCGTGCTCTGCTGGTTATATCGGCACAGTGAACGAAAACTTTAGAACTTATAACATGATTTTCACATTGCCGTTTTCTAATGCCTGGCCGGTTATAACATGTCCTGAATTTATTCGAACCCTGACTTTATCAGAAATAGCGGCGTTATTAATAGCTTTCCCTTCGTTGCGTATCTGGAAGCCATTTCCCTGTATAATCACCGCCACACTCTGGCCTGACCGTACAACCCACGGGCGGCGTAACATATTATGAGTAATCGCCTGCCCCGCCGGGATGTTACGTATCGCAATACTATTTTTTATCTCATTTTTGTTAATGACCAGATCATGCGGTAGTCTTTCCAGTAATCCACTTCTGACCTGAAAATCTTTATCTGATAAAACATCATTACGCGAGATAGCTCGGCGAGTAACCAGATAATTCCCTGTCACACTGACAGAGACTTGAATGAATTTGCGTTGTTGATGGCAGATCACAGGTAAAGAGAGATTTCCCCAGTTTTGACCACCGATAGCGGGTTGAATTTCTGGCCGTTCACACTGGGGCCATTGTTGTTCAGGGGTTTTGATGTTAACAGAAACTTTATGATGATTATCCCGGTGTATCTGCTGGAAATAGTGCTCTATAGCTTGGGGTAAATTATTGCCCCATGCCATCGAAGTGATAAAGAAAAATGCGAACAGCCCGATAATATTTATAGCTTGCATCTTCTCGCTCTCGTTATTTCTATAGGTCAATACGCTGCCGTTTAGTCGCGTACATTTAGTCGTGTACATTTCATTGTATATAAGTGTACCTACATTGAATATCGGCCAATGGGATAAATAGCAATCCAATTAGCGTCTATTCATCCGATAGGCTTTTCCTTCTGCGTTTATTCTGTTTACTGCGAATTTCGCGATCGCGAAAAGCGCTATTAAGGTTCACAACACAAGTCAGTCACATCAGAGGGAGGAATATGCTCGATAAATTAGATGCAGCCTTTCATTTTCAGCAGGAAGCCCTGTCATTGCGATCACGGCGGCAAGAAATATTGTCCGCTAACATCGCCAATGCGGATACGCCCGGTTATCAAGCGCGGGATATTGATTTCGCCACACAACTGAAAAAAACCATTGCACACGGTCGGGTCACCGGAAACGGGATCGGGCTGACGCTGACATCCGATCGGCATATTCCTATTCAGCCTCAGAAGAGAATGGAGATGGACTTACTGTATCGGGTGCCTCATCAGACAGCGATGGATGGCAACACGGTGGATATGGATATGGAACGCAGCAATTTTATGGATAACAGCTTGAAATATCAGGCTGAACTGACTGCGACCAGCTCTCAAGTTAAAAGCATGATGTCAGTCTTACAGCAAGGATAAGGGCAATGTCTTTACTCAGTGTTTTTGATATTGCTAGTTCGGCATTATCAGCGCAATCCCAACGATTAAATGTCAGCGCCAGCAATATGGCAAATGCCGATAGTGTTGCGGGTCCTGATGGTCAGCCATATCGGGCTAAACAGGTGGTTTTCCGTGTTGCCGCGGCGGCGGGGCAAGAAACAGGCGGCGTCAGAGTCAGTGAAATTGTGGATGATCCTACCCCTTTCCGCCTTGAGTATCAGCCGGGACACCCGTTGGCTGATGAGAAGGGTTATGTACGGATGCCAAACGTTGATGTGGTCGGAGAAATGATTAACACCATTTCCGCTTCCCGTAGTTATCAAGCCAACGTTGAAGTGCTTAATACAACTAAATCGATAATGTTAAAGACATTAACGTTAGGTCAATAACAGGAGTGACTCATGGCTATTACCAGCTCAGTGAATGGAGCACTGGATAACACGATTGTTGGAGAGTCAGCATTGGCTAGCAAGAAAAAGGGTAGTGAAGAGCTGAATAGCAACTTCATGAAATTGCTGCTCGCGCAAATGAAAAATCAAGACCCAACTAACCCGATGAAGAACAATGAGCTGACCTCCCATTTGGCGCAGATTAACACACTAGCGGGGATCGAAAAGCTGAATACCACACTGGGGTCTATTGTCGGTCAGATAAATAATAATCAGCCTGTACAGGCATCAGCCTTGATTGGGCGAGGCGTTATGATCCCTGGGAATACTATTTTGGCTGGTTTAAACAAAGAAGCTGGGAACGTCAGTACGACACCATATGGTATTGAGTTGGAAAGGCCCGCGGATAGTGTGCAAGTCACCATTACTGATAAACAAGGCGGGGTTGTACGCCAAATTGATCTCGGTGGATTGGAAGCGGGTGTCCATAGCTTCCACCCTTGGGATGGCAAAAAAGAAGATGGCACGAATGTTGAGGATGGCGCTTATAACTTCACCATTACTGCCAGCTATAAAGGCGAACAGAGAGTATTTCAGCCGCTGAGGTTTGCGAAGGTAAATGGTGTTACTCGTGACGCGGACGGCGCGAAGTTAGATTTAGGGCGGATCGGTGCCGTCACGATGGATCAGATACGTCAAATTCTTTAACCAGCAAGAATTTTAACGGAGAATAATATGGCTTTTTCACAAGCAGTAAGTGGTTTGAACGCCGCGGCAGGTAATTTGGATGTTATTGGTAATAATATCGCTAACGCGGCGACATATGGTTTTAAATCCAGCACGGTTGCTTTTTCTGACATATTTGCCGGTTCTCAGGTGGGTCTGGGGGTAAAAATATCGGGTGTTAATCAGAATTTTAAAGATGGTACGCCGACGACGACTAATCGCCCACTGGATCTGGCGATCACTCAGAGCGGTTTTTTCCGTATGCAAGGCGGTGACGGTGAGATCTACTACTCCCGTAACGGTCAATTCAAGATGGATGAGAACCGTAATATTATCAACATGCAAGGCATGAAATTGACTGGCTATCCCGCAGTCGGTGTCAATGGTGGTGTGCCGGAGATTCAGAAAGGGGCTAACCCAGAGCCGATTACAATACCTCAAGGTATATTGGCGGCTAAAGCAACAACTAAGGTTACGATGACAACCAACCTTAATTCGATGCATAAAAAACCGGCAGATGTTTTCTCGCCAGAAAATAAGGATTCTTATAACTATCCTACTAGTGTTACCGCCTTTGATAGCCTGGGTAACCCACATGCCATCAAGGTCTTCTTTGTGAAAACGAACGATAACGAATGGCAGGTTCATGCTCAGGATAGTGCGGTTGAGGGCGCTAAAGCAGCTCCATTGGGGACGTTGAAATTTGATGGTAATGGTAAGCTGATTGGTGACAACAATCAGTTTACATTTAATGTTCCCTCTCTGAATGGTTCTAATGCCGCTGATATCACCATTGATTTTAATGGCAGTAAACAGCAGAAAATTGATGCTGATAGCATATCGACACTCAAGCAAGACGGTTATGCCGCAGGTGAATTCAATGGCTACCGTATTGAGGACGATGGCCGTGTCATCGGCACCTATTCCAATCAGCAATCTCAATTATTAGGTCAGGTTGTTCTGACTAACTTTGCTAACCCAGAGGGGCTGGCAGCGCAGGGTGACAACGTTTGGATAGAGACGGGTGCTTCAGGTAGCCCAGTTGTTGGCATTGCGGGATCGGGGGGTTTTGGTAAATTGCTCAGTGGTTCGCTGGAAGCATCCAACGTCGATATGAGCCAGGAGCTGGTTAATATGATCGTGGCGCAGCGCAACTACCAATCCAGTGCGCAAACCATCAAAACGCAAGATCAGATCCTGCAAACGCTGGTCAGTATGCGCTGATAATTTCAGGATAGCATTATGGATCATGTCATTTATACCGCAATGGGCGGTGCTCGTCAGACACTAGAACATCAGGCAGTGACGGCAAATAACCTAGCTAATGCCTCGACGCCGGGTTTTAAGGCGCAACTGGCTGCTTTGCGGGCGGTGCCTGTTGAAGGCGCTGCCTTTAATACCCGTACTTTAGTTGTCGCTTCAACGCCGGGCTTTGACAATCGTCAAGGGCCGATGAACTATACTTCTCGTCCGTTGGATGTGGCGATTGGGCAAGGGGGATATCTGGCGGTTCAGCTTGAAGAGGGTTCTGAGGCTTACACGCGTAACGGCAGTATTCAGATTTCAGCGGAAGGTCAGCTAACTGTTCAAGGTAACTTGTTGATGGGGGACAACGGCCCGATCAATGTTCCGCCACAGGCTGAGTTAACCCTGGCGACGGATGGTTCTATATCTGCACTGATTCCTGGTGATCCGCCAACACAGTTGGGGCAACTTGGCAGATTGAAAATGGTGAAACCGGAGAGCGATCAGCTAGTCCGTGGTGATGATGGCCTATTTCACATGACGGAACAGGCGCAGGCGTTACAGGGTGACGTCTTGCCAGCCAGTGATGAGGTGAAATTAATTCCCGGTGTGCTTGAAGGAAGTAACGTCAACCCAATGGAAAGCATGGTGAATATGATTGCCAATGCCCGCCGTTTTGAAATGCAGATGAAAGTCATCCATAGCTCAGATGAAAATGCACAACGTGCTAATCAGCTATTAGCAATGGGTTGATTTAGACACAGAGGATAAAACCGATGATCCGATCATTATGGATTGCTAAAACTGGGCTGGATGCCCAGCAAACCAATATGGATGTGATTGCCAACAACTTGGCAAACGTCAGCACCAATGGTTTTAAACGCCAGCGTGCCGTTTTTGAAGATCTGCTTTACCAGAACATTCGTCAGCCAGGAGCGATGTCATCGGAACAAACCCGCTTGCCTTCTGGTTTACAGATAGGTACTGGGGTGCGTCCGGTAGCAACAGAACGTATACATAGTCAGGGAAACTTATCTGAAACTAATAACAGCCATAATGTTGCCATTAGAGGAAAGGGTTTCTTTCAGGTTCAGTTACCTGATGGTACCAGTGCCTATACCCGTGACGGTTCATTTCAGGAAGATCAAAACGGGCAGTTGACAACCGCTAACGGCTTTTTGATCTTCCCTACCATTACCATTCCTGATAACGCGACGGACCTCACCATTAGCCGTGATGGTGTTGTCAGCGTGAAAGTACAGGGGCAAGCGGCACCTCAGCAAGTTGGTCAATTTACCCTGACAACGTTTATCAATGACAGTGGGTTAGAAAGTATCGGCGAAAACCTTTATGTAGAGACTAGCAGCTCTGGCGTACCGATTGAAAACACACCGGGAATCAATGGCGCTGGGTTGCTCCAGCATAAATATGTCGAAACATCTAACGTCAATATCGCTGAAGAATTGGTCAACATGATTCAGACTCAGCGTGCTTATGAAATTAACAGTAAGGCGGTGTCGACGTCTGATCAGATGCTGCAAAAACTGACTCAGTTATAACCTAAATCGTCAATCAGAACCGCGGGGGAACACGCAAGTTTCCCCGTTATTCAGGGATAAATTAAGAGTATCGAAGATGGATACAATGGCTGTTGCCGAGACCAGCGCTGTTTGTCAGTTCCGCCATTTACGGAAAAATGTGGCGAATAAATGGCGTTGTAGTATAGCACTGGCGGTATTGTCACTAACGGGCTGTGCGTATATACCGCAAAAACCCCTGGTTGAGGGAGCAACCACCGCAGCACCTTCTGTGGCAACCGCGCCAGTCCCTAATGGCGCTATTTTTCAAGTAGTACAGCCGGTTTATTATGGTTATCAGCCGCTATTTGAAGATCGCCGACCTCGAAATATTGGCGATACCCTGACGATTACATTGCAGGAAAATGTCAGCGCCAGTAAGAATTCTTCGGCCAATGCTAGCCGTAATGGAAAAAACACGTTTTCCGCAGCACTGACTCCCCGTTTTCTGAAAGGGCTAATTGGTGGAGATAAAACCGATCTGGATATGGAAGCTGAGAATACTTTTGGTGGGAAAGGCGGTGCTAATGCGAATAACACCTTCAGAGGGACAATTACCGTGACAGTCGATCGGTTATTGGCAAATGGTAACTTACATGTGGTCGGTGAAAAGCAGATTGCTATCAATCAGGGAACCGAGTTTATTCGTTTCTCCGGTGTCGTTAACCCACGGACAATTAATGCTAATAACACCGTCAGTTCCAATCAGGTCGCTGATGCCCGCATTGAATACGTGGGGAATGGTTATATCAATGAAGCGCAGAACATGGGCTGGTTACAGCGTTTCTTCCTGAATGTTGCACCATTTTAACAGGGGATGGTTATGATAAAACAATTTACTGTCAGCCTTCTTCTTGTATTGCTGACTCTGGTGACAACGACGGCATCAGCAGAACGTATCCGTGATCTCACCACGGTTCAAGGAGTACGGGAAAATGCGCTGATTGGTTATGGATTAGTGGTTGGGCTGGATGGAACGGGTGACCAGACGACTCAGACGCCATTTACCACTCAGAGCTTAAGCAACATGTTATCCCAATTGGGGATTACCGTTCCTCCGGGAACCAATATGCAGTTGAAAAACGTGGCTGCCGTGATGGTCACCGCGAAGTTACCGCCGTTTGGCCGTGCCGGGCAGAATATTGATGTAGTGGTTTCCTCATTGGGGAACGCGAAAAGCTTACGTGGCGGTACCTTGCTGATGACACCACTAAAAGGTGTCGACAATCAGGTCTATGCTCTGGCGCAGGGTAATATATTGGTTGGCGGCGCCGGTGCTAGCGCGGGGGGAAGCAGTGTAAAAGTCAATCAGCTTGCGGGTGGTCGGATTAGTAACGGTGCAGTGATTGAACGTGAATTACCCACGCAGTTTGGTGAAAATGGCGTGCTGAATCTTCAATTAAATAACGAAGACTTCTCACTGGCGCAGCAAATTAGCGATACCATCAATCGTACGGGCGGAACGGGAACCGCAACGCCGTTGGATGCCCGCACAGTACAATTGCGTATGCCGAGAGATAAAAGTGAGCAGGTTAAATTCCTCTCCCATGTGCAGAATCTCACTGTCCGTGTTGATGTCGGTGATGCCAAAGTGATTATCAACTCCCGCACCGGCTCTGTGGTAATGAACCGTAATGTCATGCTGGATAGCTGCGCTGTTGCTCAAGGGAATCTTTCTGTCATTGTCGATAATCAGGTGGTTGTTAGTCAGCCCAATACACCGTTAGCAGGTGGCAGTACCGTTGTTACTCGTAATCCCGCTGTTGCTGTCCGTGAACAAAATGGTGCGTTGCAGCAGGTTAACGCCAGTGCAAGTTTGAGCCATGTTATTCAAGCCTTGAATGCACTGGGTGCAACACCGAATGATTTAATGTCAATCTTACAGGCAATGGAAAGTGCAGGTTGTCTGCGGGCGAAATTGGAGATCATTTGATGAATGATTTTTTAACCCTGCCCGGTGCGGCTTATGATGTACAGTCGGTTAACACGTTAAAATCCAATCTGGCAAAAGATCCACAACAGGGGCTACGGCAAGTAGCCCAACAAATGGAAGGTCTCTTTGTTCAGATGATGTTGAAAAGCATGCGTTCAGCTCTGCCTAAAGATGGCATGTTGAGCAGTGAACAGACGCGCCTCTATACTTCGATATACGATCAGCAAATCGCGCAGAATATTGCTCAGAAGGGGTTAGGTTTTGCCGATATGATGCTCAAGCAGCTTTCTAGCGCTAAAACTGCCCCTGGCGAAATGGCGGGTAAGATCCCCATGACTCTGGATAACGAAGTTTTACAAACCTTGCCAAGGCAGGCGCTTGAGCAATTTATCCGTCGAACGGTACCGAAACCCGAGACGACACCTAAACCGCTGCCGCTGAACAGTACGAATTTTGTATCTACGCTCTCGTCCCCTGCCCGGATAGCTAGCCAACGCAGTGGTATTCCTCATCTGCTGATTATTGCTCAGGCCGCATTAGAGTCTGGTTGGGGGCAAAGAGAGATTCTGACCGCTGATGGTAAGCCAAGTCATAATCTGTTTGGTATTAAAGCGGGTAAAGGTTGGAAAGGGGCGGTAACCAATATCCTGACCACAGAATATATCAACGGTGAGCCTCAGAAAATGAAGGATAACTTCCGTGTTTATGGCTCTTATGTGGAAGCGATTGAGGATTACGTCAAATTACTGACAGAAAGTCCCCGTTACGCCAACGTTGCCCGTTCTGTTACCCCGGAACAAGGGGCTTATTCCTTACAACAGGCAGGTTATGCAACAGATCCCGGATATGCGAAAAAACTGGTCTCAGTTATTCAACAGCTAAAAGGTGCTGGAGAGCAGGCGGTAAAAGCCTATACCTACGATTTGAGTAAACTATTTTGATCTCTATTTTGCTCAAGTTTTATTGAGCTCAGCCGATAAATTAAAGCAATTCAGACTTTGTTTTTAGTTATCTGAAAGATTGTTTGCCGCCACCCACTAGCGGAGACATAAATAAAACGCAAAAGGATCTTCTGATGTCCAACAGTCTTATTAATACCGCGATGAGCGGTTTGCAAGCGGCTCAAATTGCTCTGGGAACCGTGAGTAATAACCTTGCAAATTCCAAAGTTCCTGGTTACAACCGGCAATCGACAGTTATCAATCAAAACGGTGGCACGATGACGTCCGTTGGCTTTATCGGAAATGGTGTTACTGTTACCAGTATTAACCGTCAATATAACGAATTCATTAATCAACAACTGTCTACGGCTCAGGCGAAACAAGGTGCATTAACCACTTATTCTCAGCAAATTTCCCAGATTGATAATTTGCTGGCAGACAAAGCGAATAACCTGTCAAACACTATTGATGACTTCTTTACCAGTTTACAAAATGTCGTCAGTAATGCGGAAGATGATGCAGCCAGAACGACAGCGATTGGTAAATCAAAGGGGCTGGTAAACCAATTGAAAAGTGCGGATGCCTTCCTGCGTAAAATGGAAAATAACATTAATCGGGGAATAGCTAACTCGGCTGAGTCTATTAATAACTATGCGCAGCAAATTGCTAAACTCAATGGTGAAATTACCCGTATGAGAGGCGGTGGTAGTGCTGAGCCGAATGCATTACTGGATCAGCGTGATCAATTGGTCAATGAACTGAATAAACTGGTTGGCGTGAGTGTGACTCAGCAGGATAGTGATTCTTACAATGTTGCTTTTGCAGGGGGATTGACACTGGTTCAGGGAACAACCGCTTACCGAGTAGAAGCGATTTCATCCAATGCGGACAGCAGTCGCATTACATTAGGTTATGATCGTGGTTTTGGTGATGTTGTTGAAATTGATGAAAAATTCATTGATAAAGGGCAATTAAACGGCACATTGAGGGCGCGTAGTGAAGTGCTGGATAATTCCCGTAATCAGTTAAACCAATTAGCGTTGGTATTGGGCGATCAATTTAATCAAATTCATCGTGCTGGCTTTGATTTAAAAGGCAAACCGGGTGAAGATTTCTTCACATTTAATAACCCGGATGTCATTGCCGATAGTAAAAATAAAGGTTCTGTTGATTTTAAAGTGGAATATACAGATACCTCAGCGGTAAAAGCCAGTGATTATCATATTAGCTATGATGGGGCTAATTGGAAAATTCAGCGTGCCTCTGATAAGGCGGATATTGCTGCCAAAGTAACAGGTAATACACTGGAATTTGATGGATTAAAAGTTGAAGTTGATCCAACCGATGCAAAAGAACACGATCGATATACACTGAAAGCGGTCAATGGTGTTATTAGCAGTATGGCGGTTAATATTAAAGATGCGTCGCAATTGGCGGTTGCCGGTACTAAAGATGGTGGGCCGAGTGATAACGTCAATGCCAAAAAACTCATTGAATTGCAGAACAAAAAATTGGTAGAGGGTAAAGCATCATTTTCTGGTGCTTATGCTTCGATGGTCAGTACTATTGGTAACCAGACCAGCACGGCGAATGTTGATTTAGAAACTCAGAATAATATTACTAAACAACTTTACGCTGAACAGCAGTCGGTTTCCGGCGTCAACGTAGATGAAGAATATGGCGCATTACAAAACTTACAGCAATATTATCTGGCCAATGCTCAAGTTATCCAGACTGCCACAACGCTATTTAATGCTATTTTGGAACTCCGTCACTAATAAACGAGCCATTTAATATACCCAATGGATTTCAAGATGGATCGCGACGGCAAGGGAGCGAATCCCCGGGAGCATAGGTAACTATGTGACCGGGGTGAGTGAGTGCAGCCAACAAAGAGGCAACTTGAAAGATAACGGGTATAAAAAATAGCCTGAGAATACTCGGATACCTTGGGCATTTAGTTGAATATTTAAAAGGAATGAAATTGTGCGCGTAAGTACCAATATATTGTACGAGCAGAAAATGACGAGTATCACGACTGCTCAGTCGAAATGGATGCAGCAGGGAGCACAGCTATCCAGTGGTCAGAGGGTGATAAATCCATCTGATGATCCGATGGCGGCATCTCAGGGTGTCATGGTTGCTCAGGCTGAATCTCAGAACCAGCAGTATATAACCGCTCGCTCGTTTGCTAATAACGCGATTTCCATGCAATTGAGTGTGGTATCCAAAGCTGTTGGTGTGGTTCAAAATATTCATGAAAGTTTGGTAGCCACAGTAAACGGTGTATTGAGTGATGAAGATCGTAACTCGTTGGCTATTCAACTGACAGGGTTTAAAGAACAACTGGTGAATTTGGGTAATACTACCGATGGTAATGGCCGCTATATTTTTGCCGGTTATAAAACGGATGTGAAACCTTTTGATGAGAGTACAAGCGGTACAGTTAGCTATCGAGGCGGCTCTGAGGAAATGACTCAGAAAGTGGATAGCAACCGCTCTATGATTATTGGACATACTGGGGAGCAGGTCTTTCTCTCGTCTACCAGTAACCCGATAAAAGAGCCGGATGGCAGCCCGAGTGAATCTGATATATTTAAAACCATAGACATGGCGATTCAGTCATTGAAAACACCCTTTACCGGGGCAGATCAAAAGACGCGTGATGATGCATTGGAATTGTTGAATAAGGCTAACCGCGGTGCTCGCAACGCGTTGAATAATATCTCTTCTGTGGAGTCGGTATTGGGTTTACAACTGAGAGAAATAGAAGACTTAAATAGCTTGGGGGCAGAACGCAGCCTGGCGAATAAAAGCCGTTTGAGTCAATTGGTTGATGTAGAATGGAACTCAGCGATTTCGAATTATTATCAGCAACAAGCCGTACTTCAAGCATCGTATAAAACATTTGTCGATATGAAAGGCATGTCGTTGTTTGAGATATTTCGTTAATTTAATTTTTACTTTAATCGCTGGTTTTTAGGCCAGCGATTTTATCAATTGAAATTATTTAATTGTGACAATTAAATATCCTGCATAATTATTTAAATAATCCTGTTTTCCGTTTTTAGTGAATTTCCTTTTGTCAATATTTTTTAGTAGTTAATAGAATGAATACCATTTTTTTGCAGTTAAATAGATAATGAAATAAAAATTTTTATATTGAAAATATACCCTATGGATTTCAAGATGCATCGCGACGGCAAGGGAGAGAATCCCCGGGAGCATAGATAACGATGTGACCGGGGTGAGCGAGTGCAGCCAACAAAGAGGCAACTTGAAAGATGACGGGTATATATTGTTGAAATTTAAACCTCTGTCAGTGGATGAACGGGGAGAAACTGAGTAATTACAGCTTCTGCGTGTTGGTAGTTGCTGAGGTTAATAACTACAACTTTGTAGAAGTAAACCGCATTAGGTACTCTTCGGAAAAATTTAGTTTCACCGGGTTGAATGTCAATAAAAGCATACTGATTGTAATCTCCGAATGGCGGTGCCCAGTAATTTACTGCTCTAATTGGCGCGGGACCTCTGTTTTCTATATTAAAACTAGGATGATGAGTAGTAGGCATTATTATATTTCCACCAGTATAAAGCTCAAAAGTTTGATTAGGGTTTATATAGATCAGTTTCATTTTATTGTTTCCTTATCATGATGATTATTATGTTACATATAGTACAGATAATCTTATCTGCAAAATTTAACTTAACACTTTCCCATGACAGTTAAATATTGAAATTTATCAGTGATGTAAAAGAAATAAGATAAATGAATTTATCCTATTTGAATGCTAATTTAATAATTAAAAAAGAAAAGTATATTGTTGTTTGAGATATTACACTAATTCAGTTTTCTATTTTATTTTTATTGCTGATTTAGGCCAGAGATTTTGGTTAATTAAATGATTTTCCATAATTAACGATAGCCAGTTAAATGCATAGATTGTT
Source organism: Photorhabdus sp. RM96S (assembly GCF_042879335.1). Classification (NCBI taxonomy): domain Bacteria; kingdom Pseudomonadati; phylum Pseudomonadota; class Gammaproteobacteria; order Enterobacterales; family Morganellaceae; genus Photorhabdus; species Photorhabdus sp. RM96S. Next base: position 241,518 of record NZ_JBHFKT010000003.1, read on the forward strand.
TATGTTGTATTCTAAAAAATTCATCGATTTTTTAGAATAAAATATCATTATTTTTATTAAAATAAGTATATTATTTCTTCCTTTTTATATGCTCCCGTTTATATGTTGAACAATTAAGCCTCGGCCTCACGTAATCAGGAGGAAAGTAATGACAGATTCAGGGCTGGTTTTTACACTTACTGCGGGTCATCTCCCGGAGAAAACTTTTGCTGTGGTTGAGTTTACTCTAGATGAAGCACTATCAACGTTATTTTGTCTGGAGGCGACATTAACCAGTGCTGATCCGGATATTAATTTTGCTGATGTTCTGGATAATGTTGCGACACTGACCGTTTATCGTGATGGAAAACCAGAGCGTAGTATCACTGGGATTGTGACTCAATTTGAACAAAGTAGGACAGGTCATCATCGCAGTCATTATTCCCTGACCCTTCAACCTGGTTTATGGCGTGCGGGATTACGGGTTAATTCCCGTATTTTTCAGCATCAATCTGTGACCGAGATTATTGGCATATTGTTGAAAGAAAATGGCGTTAGAAACTTCTATTGTCAATTGCGTTATGAACATCCTGAACGGGAATTTTGTGTGCAATATGATGAGAGTGATCTGACGTTTCTCCATCGTTTATTGGCTGATGAAGGGATATTTTATTATTTCGATTTCACTGAGGAGCGGGGTGAACCGATCATTATTTTCATTGATTCTCATTGGATAAATAACAACTTTTCATTGCCTTATCGCCCAGAATTAGATGCTACAGGAAGCCAATGCAGTATCAATCAATTCTGCTGGCGTGAACAGGTTGGGATTGCCAATATTATGTTGAAGGATCGTACTTTTAAAAATCCGCGGTGGGGGGCAGACTATTACTATCACGAACGCCAAATTAATCACCAGCGTTCAGATTTGCCCAGTTACACTTACTATGATTTTCCCGGGCGCTTTAAAGATGAGTGTGGCGAGCGCCTGAGTCAATATCGTCTGGAAGCACTCCGCACTGACACTATGTTTGGCCGTGCACAAAGTGACTGTTTTGCTCTGGCGCCGGCATCAGGGTTTACGCTTACTGATCATCCGAAAGAGCAATTTAATACCCAGTGGCTGGTGATTAAAATCAGCCATTACGGTAGACAGCCGCAGGCGGATGAATCCCATTTCGGTGAAATGGGGACGACCTTAACGAACAATTTCACCTTTGGCGATCGTAACCGGGTATGGCGTCCTTCACCTTATCCCAAACCGCGCATTGACGGCCTGCAAATTGCGACAGTAGTTGGCCCGGAGGGAGAAGAGATCTTTTGTGATGAATACGGGCGTGTGCGGGTGCAGTTTGCCTGGGATCTCTATGGCGAATTTAATGACCGAAGTTCCTGTTGGATCAGAGTCAGTCAGGCTTGGGCCGGCAAGCGCTGGGGCATGATTGCTATTCCGCGTGTAGGGCAGGAAGTGCTGGTGGATTTTCTGCATGGCGATCCCGATCAGCCAATTATTATTGGGCGTACCTATCATGCCAGTAACGTTGTGCCTAACAATCTGCCGATAGCAAAAACCCAGATGTCAATTCGTTCAAAAACCCATAAAGGGGACGGTTTTAATGAACTAAGATTTGAAGATGAAAAAGACCGGGAAGAGGTATTTATTCATGCTCAGAAGAATCTGGCGATTAAGGTGCTGAATTCCCGGGATGAACGAATTAATTACAACCGTACAACCAGCATTGGCCATGATGACGAACTGGTGATTGCCAATAACCGTAAAATAACGGTTGATGGGCAGCAGGAACATAAAACCACCGGTGACTATATCGATCAGGTTGATGGTGACAAAGCTTTACAGGTCAAAGGCGATGTAATACAGAAAATACAGGGTGTATTCAGCATCGATACCAATGATGACATTACGATAACAGGCGGCGGCAAAATTACCCTGAAAGTAGGCGATAATTTTATTGTTATTCATGGTGGCGGCGTAGATATCAAAGGTGCGTCTATTAACTTAAATTCAGGTGGTAACCCCGGCGTCTTATTGCAACCGGTTAATCCGGCGATTTTGCAGAGTGCGGCTCATGCCGGTTCGATGTTTGTCGCACATTGTCCGAAGGGGAAAGATAACAATGGCTAAAGAAAAACTGTATGCCGTCGTTGACGCCGCGACAGAATCCAAATTGTTTCTTATCTTGGAGCATTTTGATCCACCGTTTACCTGTCTTTATGATGAATCTTTACCGCCTGAATTACTTAAGGTGGCGCCTTATTTAGTGGAAGTGACAGAAAAGTTAAAACTTTATTTGGAGAACTGTAACATACCTTGGGGAATTTTCTTAAGTTCTCAGGCGGATATGAAAACATTACGTCGGCATTTGCGTAAATATTTACAAGTATTATTACCTGAACAGGATAAACCGGTATTTTTCCGGTTTTATGATCCGCGTAATATCTGGGAGTTTCTCAGTGTCCTCAGTGACTGGGAAATTCACTGTTTCATGGGGCCGATAGATAAAATTGCCACCAACTATCAGGGCAATATTCAAAGTCATGATTTTCTTGCTAATAGAGAACAATATCCACGGAATGCCAGTAGCAAAAGAAAGCTATTATCGATGACGCCAGAACAACTGGAAAAGATTGAGGCTGCTTTTGCTGAGCGTTATGTACAGACATTGGCAGCATTAATTATCGAATGGGAAACT